>CASEAD010000142.1 GCA_949285775.1 uncultured bacterium | reverse complement strand
TCAAATGTTTGATAAATATTTCCTATAATTGCTTCTAAACCTTTATCTCTTTCAATAGCAAAAATATCACTTTCTTCATTAAATCTTAATTTATTAATTATTTCTAAACAATCTTTGTATTTTATTCGCTTTTTACTATTATTTCCTTTAGGTTTAATAATGTTCTATGATCATAATCATCTAATAAATCAAGTGCTTTTGAATAACTTCCTATTACTCTCAAAATTTCTTTAGCATCATTATCATCTAATTTTTCATCAATTCTATTAGCAATATCTATTAATTTGACCGTCTTTTCTAAATATTCTAATCTTTTTTGATTAACAGCATAGCCTTTTATCATGTAATCTTTTAATATTTTATTTGCCCATTTTCTAAAAATAATACCGTTTTGTGATTTTACACGATAACCAACACTAATAATTACATCAAGATTGTAATAATCCATCATATGTGTTTGCATTTTTCCTGCAATAGCACCATGCTCTGTGGTATTCGCAAATTTTGCGACAACCTTTTCATCTTTCAACTCTTCTTTTAAGATGTTATTAATATGCTTTCTAATAGTTTTATAATCTCTATCAAATAACATAGCCATTTGCTCAGTATTTAACCATACATTTTCATCTTGCAAATTTACCTCGAGTTTGACTTTTTGATTTTCAAAGATAATTATTTAATTTTTCATTACTTATCACCTCGTTTCACATTTTTTCTAATATGTTTAATTTAAGTTCTCATATTCTTCATCACTAACTGCTTCTAACCACTCATTAGAAGTATTTTCTCCTGGTACTTCAATCGATCAATTATTCTTCTTCGTACAATGCAAATGCTTAATACCACTAGGTATTACAATAACCTTACCAAGCTCCAAACTAACTTGCCTAAATTATAATAATTTGTGGGTTTAGTAGAAAATTCGGAAATTCCGAACTTTCTCATGGTATTTTGTTCTAGTAATTCTCCATCAGAATAAATTTTTCTAATATGTTCATTAATGGTTGATTTAGCTTTATTAAAAAGTTTGCTTATTTGTTCTTGGGTCATCCATATATTTTCATGTTCTAACATTACTTCTACTTTTATTTTATCATCTGTTTCATATATCAAAAAATCATTTGATTGAACTATTTCATTTTTCATTACCTATCACCCCGTTTCACAGTTTTCTAATATATTTCAATTAAAGTATCATACTCTTCACCACTAACCGTTTCCAACCACTCATTAGAAGTATTTTCTCCCGGTACTTCAATCGACCAACTATTCGCCTTCACACCATACCAATACTTAATACCACTAAATATTACAATAACCTTACAAGCTTCCAGTTTTTTTCCACATTCTTGATAGGTGGCAAAAATTTATACAAACCTGTTTTATTTTAATTGGATAATACAATGATTTCTCCAGTTGCCCCATCAATTTTTACTAAATCCCCATTTTTTAAGACTTTAGTAGCATTTTTACAGCCAACTACACAAGGTATTTTTAATTCCCTAGCAATTATACTAGCATGACAAGTAATTCCACCTTCATCAGTTATTATGCCACTAGACATTTTAATAACTCTCATGAATTTTGGAACCGTCATAGGCGTAACTAAAATATCATCTTTTTCAAACTTATCAAAATCTTTTTCATTATATATAATGCATACTTTCCCTATAACACTTTTAGAATAAGCAACATCTCCAGTCAATGAAGCATCTTGATCAATTTTAATTGAAATATTATTATCTTCTAACCATTTTTTATAATTTTGCGTAGTATACAATTTACCAAAATAAATAAATCCTTGTTTTCTTAATTCAAGAGTATCAATAGCTGGTAATTTATTTAAGTATTCTTCTAAAGTTATAAAATAAGTATAAGGTTTGTATTCAACAGGCAATTTTTCTTTAATCATATCTATCATATAATCGCATGCATCATGTATAATTGAATCATAGTTATTTCTAAAGTCTATAAGAAATTCTTTTAATCTTGGTGTTATATTTTCATAATGTCCAGCAAGTTGTCCTAAACTAATAAAAGGATATACACGAATTATTCTTGCTGATAATTCATTAAAATCTATTGCTATTTTCTTTAACATAAAATTTTGTATGTAGGTTATATCATTCTTTATAATAGTATCATAATATTCTTTTAGTTTATTAAAATCTAAATCCACATAATAATACATTAATCTTGGATCCTCTTCTAAATCAACTTGATTGTAATATATTTCTACATTATCATGTTTTGGATTATAGATAAATAAAGGCTTAAAATAATATAAGTTTCTAGTTACACTTTTAATTTCTTCATATTCTCCCTTGTAGTAAATTTCCATTTCAATAATACTTTCTGGCCTTGTTATAGTTAAAGAGAATAATTTTTCACATAAATTTTTTGTTGTGATTGGTCTTGCTTGCAAAATATAAGTTATATTATCTTTTATTGCATATTCAATATCCATAGGACAATTGTATTCTTTTTCAATTTCAAGTACTACTTTTTCTAATTGTTCCATTAATTCATTCGCCACATCTATATTTCCTATTTTCAAATCAATATGATTAGTATCCCTTCTTATAATAAATTTAGTAGGAGTTACTTTGCCTGAAACAAGATTTTCACCTAATCCTTTAACTAGTTCGATTATAGAATAATTATCCGTATCGGAAGTTGGATCAATTGAAAAGGCTACCCCAGAATAATCAGCATCTATCATTTTTTG
>CASEAD010000141.1 GCA_949285775.1 uncultured bacterium | reverse complement strand
ACCTAATACTAAGCAGACAATAAGAATAGTTACTAATAATTCTATTAGAGTAAACCCTTTATATTTCTTTTTTTTCATATATAAAATCCTTTCTATAAATTATTCTATAAATATCTTTATTGAATAAGCATCTGTTAAATTATTAGACGTGCTTATTAGTTCTTCGTATTCTTCGTTAGGTGCTAAGTCTTTTCCTAGGTAGGGGCTTAAGGTATACATTAATGTATCTGTATCATCATAAACTTCTATTGTATATACTCCTAAATTGATAGTTTCTTCAGTAGTATTTGTTATAGTGTAGCTGATATTACTGTTAGTTCCATCCCAGTAACAATCTATATTAGTAAATGTTATGCCATTTACTTCTTTTTCTTCTATTATTTCTTGACGATAGTTATATACTTCATTAGTTTCTGGGGGTGTATCTTCATTTTGGGTTTCTGATTTGTTATTTAATATATTGACTGTGATAATTATACCAACTGCTACTAGGATTAATAATATTAGTATGATAATTAAAATTATTTTTTTATTTTTCAACTTTATCTCCTTCTTTCTTTAAATCTTCTAATTTTACGCTTACTAGTTTGCTTACTCCTGATTCTTGCATTGTTATGCCATATAATATATCTGCATATTCCATAGTTTTCTTTTTATGAGTAATTAAAATAAACTGTGTTTTATCTTTATATTTATTTAAATAATTTCCAAATGATTCGACGTTAGCGTCGTCTAAGGCTGCTTCTACTTCGTCTAGTAAGCAGAATGGTACTGGTCTTACATTAAGTATGGCAAATAGTAAGGAAATTGCTGTAAATGTTTTTTCGCCTCCTGATAATAGTGATAGGCTTTTTAGTTTTTTTCCACTTGGTACAGCTTCTATATCAATTCCTGTTTCTAAAATATTATTAGGGTCAGTTAAAATTAATTCGGCTTCGCCTCCTCTAAACATTTCTTTGAATACTTTTTTAAATTCTATTCTTATTTGTTCAAAGGTAGATATAAATTTTTTCTCCATTACCTCATCCATTTCAGAAATTATTTCTAGTAAGGTGTTTTCAGCATTATGTAAGTCATTTTCTTGTTGTTTTAAGAAATCATATCTTGTTTTTACTTTTTCATATTCTTCGATGGCTCCTAGGTTTACTTGATCATAATTTTTAATTTTACTTTTTATATCTTTTACAAGGATTCTAGCGTCTTCTTCAGGGATATCTAAGTGATAGTTGTTAATAGCGCTATTAAATGTTATATTATATTCTTCTGTTAGTGTTAATAATAAGTTATCTAGTTTGATATTTATAGTATTAATTTTTATTTCTAATTCTTTTACTTCTTTTTCTTTTTTAGATTGGGTTTCTATTGTTGTTTTGTTTATTCCTTCTAATTCTGTTATGTTATAATCTAAGGTTTCTTTTTCTTCTTTAAGTGTTTTTATTTCGTTAGTAATATTATCTTTTAAAGAAATGGTGTGATAATAATTTTCTAATAATTTTTCCATTTCATTAGTATCATTATTGTTTTGGATAGCGGTTAAATCATTTAATTCTCTTTCTAATTTTTCTTTTTTAGTAGTATAATTATTTAGTTCTGTTTCACTTTTATAAATACTATCTTCTAGATCTTTTTGTAATAATTTATTATTATGTAATTCTTCTTCAGAGATTAGGATATTATTATCTATTTTATTTAAAGATGTTTCTAGGGTGGTATTATCTTTAGTTAGTTGTTCTAGTTCTTTTTTGCTGTTTTCTAATTCATATTTTTCTTTGATTATATTATTATTTATAGTGCTACCTCCGGTTATAGATCCACCTATATTAATCTCTTGACCATCTAAGGTAACTATTTTATATTTGTTATTAATAATTTTACTTATGTATGTAGCGGATTCTATATCAGTAGCGATAATAATAGTACCTAGTCTGTTATCGATTATATTTTTGTATTGTTGGTTATATTTTACTAATTTATTAGCGGTATTAATAAAGCCTGGTATTAGGGATATTTTATTTAATGTTTCAATATCGATATATCTTGGTTTTATTACATCCATAGGATAGAAGGTTGCTCTTCCTAATTTGTTTTCTTTTAGGTATTTAACCATTGTTTTAGCATCATTAGTGGTATTTACTACTAAATAGTTAGCGCTAGGTCCTAATGATGTTATAATGGCTAAGTTATATATATCATCTATACTTATAAGTTTTCCTATAACATTATGATATCCTGATAGTCTTGGGTTATTTAATATGTGTTTAATGGAATTTGGTAGGGAATTATTATTTTGGATGTTGTTTTCTAGATATTCTATTTTATATTTTAGATTAGTTATTTTTCTTGTGTTATCTATAAGAGTTTTATTTAGATTGGTTTGTTTTTCTAATAGGTCTTTATATTTATTGGTATTATTATTAATTATTTCTTGGGTGTTATTTAAACTTTGCTTATTTTTGTTTATTTCGTTGGTAATGTTATTCATTATATTGGCGTTTTCTAGGATGGTTGATTTTAGGGATATGATGTTGTCTGATATTTTATCGGTTTCATTGGAATATTTTTTTCTTTCTTGTAAGACTCTTATATCGGCATCTGTTTTTTCTATTTTTTGGGTTAGTTCTAATATGGTATTTTGTTTAATGGTTATTGTTGTTTCTAGTTTTTTTTGCGTATTTTTTTTATTTAGTAAGTCTATATCGTTGGTGCTTATTTTATTAGATAAGATGGATATTTCATCATTTAAGTTGTTAATATCTTTTTGGATTTGATTTATTTCTTTATTGTAATTATCTATGTCGTTTGCGGTTAGGGCTACTTCTACTTTTTTAAGTTTATCTTTATATTCTAGATATTCTTTAGCGATGTTACTTTGTTCTTTTAATGGCTGTAATCTATTTTCTAATTCACTAATAATATCATTTACTCTGTCTAAATTGGTATTAGTTCTTTCTAGTTTTTTTTGGGCTTCTTCTTTTCTTTTTTTGTATTTTAGTACGCCTGCGGCACTTTCAAAAATACTTCTTCGATCGGTTGCTTTGGTTGATAGGATTTCATCTATTTTGCCTTGTGAGATGATATTAAAACTATCTCTTCCAGCGCCTGTATCTGTAAGTAGGTCATTTATGTCTTTTAATCTACATCTTTCGTTATTTAGGTAATATTCGTTTTCTCCTGATTTATACATTATTCTTTTTATAGATACTTCATTGAAATTAATTGGTAAGTAGGAGTCGGTGTTATCGAAGGTAAGGGTTACAGAAGCACTATTTAATGGTTTTCTGCTTTTACTTCCTTGAAATATTACATCTATAGAGTTTTCTCCTCTTAATGATTTTATTGATTGTTCTCCTAATACCCACCTTACAGCGTCTACGATGTTAGATTTACCTGATCCATTGGGTCCTACTATGCCATTAATATTTTTATTAAAGTTTATTTCTATTTTATCTGCAAATGATTTAAAGCCATAGGCTTTTATGCTTTTTAAGTACATACTATCACCCTACCATACTATTTAAGTATATCTTATTTTTTTTAATAATACAAGTGAATTAAGGGAATTATTTGGTGTATTTTAAAGACAAGGTGTTAAAAAAATTAGGCTTTTTATTCCTAATTATTTATGAACTTAATATCCATTCGATGATTACTTCTTTTATTTCGTAATATTCTTGTTCTTCAAATTGCATGTTTGCGATGCAGAATCTTTTAGACGCTATGTGGGAGCAGAACATACATTCGTATAAATCAAAACAGTCTTGAATAAAGAGAGAATTTCTAATTTTGTTAGAACAAATGACATTATAACTATTGCTACAGTCTTTAGAATCATCTGTTCTTATGCAGAAATTACAATTACTTGATCTTTTACTTGCTAATAAGAACTCACCATTACCACAAGAGTCACAATAAATAATATTTTTAGAGTCTCTGCAGTCAGTACATCTATAAACATTTTCACATCTATAAATAGTATCACTTTTTACTACATCAATGGAATCATAAACTCTTTCTGTGGTAGTTAAGTTGATTGTGTTCCAGATATCGATTAATTCTTGGAGATTGTTTATTTCTTTTTTTGGTAGCATCCAGCCTTTAGTTGTATCTATTTTTTCCATATTTTTATTGGTTATAAATTTGGTACTGTTGACAGAATCTGCCCAGGTAATTTCATTGGTAGTTGAATCATTTACTTGTTTTGGTAATTTGATGTCAAAAGCATATTTTTCTAATAATATGTCTAAAGTATAATTATTATCTTTCTCGAATATACTTTTAAATATTTTATTAACTATTTCTAAGGCTTTGGTATCATTCATTCTTTCACAACCTTTCTGCTAGTGGAATTAGATATTAATATATCTTTTAATTTTATATTAGGATTTAATGTAAAATTAGTTTTTGAGTTAGAATCATTTTTGTTATTTAAATTATTAGTATTATTTATTGGTGATGTTTTTATTCTAGGAATACTTGTATAGTTTAGTGTTTTGGCTTTAAAGGCGGGTAATAATATGCCATTAGATTCTATTCTTACTATACATTCTCTGTTATTTAGTTCAGTTAATAATTTTTTTTGTTCTTTAGTATCGTCTAGTGGTATTTTCATATTGAAGTTATCTACTAATGTAGTAGCGTCTAGTTTGGATATTCTAAATATAAAGTAATTGGTAACGTTAGCAAAGATGGAGTTTTTTAATTGATTGGTTATTTGGTTAAAGTATTGGCCTGCTATTATGAGTGATAGATTATATTTTCTTGTTTCTGATAAATATCTTGATAAAATTGGATTTTCTATGACTGCTACTTCATCTATAATAAATATAATATGTTCATCTATTTCGTGTTTTTGGATTATAGTAAGTAGTTGTTGCATAATTAGTCCTGATATTGTTTTGGTAACTTTATTTCCTAATTTAGTTCTATCTAAGGAAAATAAAGTTAAAAAGTTATTATGGATGGTACTTTTTAAGTTATCATGGGGATTTATATCATTAAATACTGGTATCATTTCCATTTCGTCGATAAAGCCTATGATTGGGGATATTGCTTCACCGTATGACTTAGTTTTTAATTCGTTAAAATCTGATAGAAAGAAGTCTATTACACTAGTTGGTAAGTTATATTTTAATTTTTTTATTAGGTTGTTTCGGTATTCTAAATCTAAGATAAGTTTTCTTAAGTTTATGAAGTTAAAGGATTCATTAGTTAGTAATAAGTGAATGGAGTGTCTTAAGACTCTTTCTAATTTTGTGTTATATTGATCAGAGATTAATGATTTTAATAAATCTAATAATAATTCAGTGGAAGATATTATATCGTCATTATTATTTATGAATAAATCAATACTATCCAAATTGTTTTTGAAGTCAATCACTTTACCTATGCCACCTATATCTTGTTCTAATGCTGCATGGGGATCGATGACTACAATTTTATATTTGGGTTTTAGAATTATATTTTTGTAGATGTTATTTATTAATAGACTTATAAATTTTGATTTTCCTGATCCTGAAGAACCAATTATAACTGAATGTTTATCAAAATTAAAGTTAGTTTGATTTAAATAAAAATTTCCTTTTAGATAAGGGAAAGTATCAATTTCAAGTAAGGCATTATTTGGATCTGTATTTAGTAAGTGTATTATTTTATTGATATCTAAATATTTGGGGGCATTTTTATAAAAATATCTTTTATTTCCTTCAAAGTCTGTTGATAGTATGCTGGTGGGGATGGCAAATAAGACATTATATTTTTTTATTATACCATTTTTATTGAGATAGTATTTTATTTTTGAGTTTATTTTATCATTATATAGTTTTATTAGGGTTATTTCTAAGTATTCGAGGGTTCCTTTATTTTTTATTTCACTATAATTAATTAAATCAATAATACTACTTCCTATTCTAGGTAGAGAAAGCAATGTATAATTATGATTTGGTTGGGGTATTGAATCTGTAGGTTTTAATAAGAAGGAATTTAAGTTATTGATTGTTGGTGGTAAGATGCATTTTGATTTGATAAAATATCTTATTTGGTTTTTATCGTTTGTAATAATTATTTGCCACTTTCTTAGTATCCCATTATAATTAGATATGGTATTTATTAATTCTTGCCATTCTTCTTTAGTTACAAACTTTTTAGTAAGATATATTTCTTGTGTCAATAACATCATTAATCACCTCGTATGTAGATTATATCAGATATTTAAATAAAAAAACTGACTTTTTGGCAATCAATTTTGTCAGTTTAATAGATTGCAACTAGGAAGTCAGTTATGTCATGATGATAGTATTCTAATTCTGGTAATTCTTTTAGGTTATATTTACATGATGGTAAGAACTCTTTATAAAATTTGTAGGATATATTTTGTATGTCTTGGGGATCTTGGGAATTAATTCTAAATTTTAGCCATTTACTTTTAGGAAGTATTATATGTTCAAATTCTTTTATTTTTTTATCGTATAGACAATAGTATTTTTGGCATTCTTCTCTATTTTGGTCGTAAGTTATCATTCCATAGTCGATTTCTCCATATTTATCAATATATTTAGAAATTGTCTCTTCGAAGAATTTGGGAGCGTCTATTCTTATTTTATTATTGCTAGTTGGTGTGCTGACTCCATATAGGTTTAGTTCTTCTAGAGAAACTATTTCATAATCTAACTCTGTAGTTATGTTGATATTTTCATCAAATATAATTCTTGGAAAGTTTTTTAGTTTTGTATGTTTGTTTACTTGACTTGGTTTTATATTATGGTATTTTTCAAAAGCCCTAGAAAATGAAGTGGCATTATCATATTGATATTTTAAAGCTATATCTATTACCTTGAATTTTCCTGTGTATAGGTCAAAACCGGCATTAGATAGTCTTCTTTTTCTAATATATTCTGATAGGGGAATTCCCGCTAACATGGTAAATATTCGTTGCATTGTGTAGGTATTGACGCCTAATATTTTGGCAAGGGGTTCATAATTTATAGTATTTTCTAAGTTTTCGTCGATATATTTTGTTATTTGGTTTAAACTTTTATAGATATTCACTTTACATCACCTATATATATTTTATCATAAAATTTATTGGGATTAAAGAATATTAATAAAGGTGGTAAAAAAATGTGAGTTTTATATATCTTTCTAAACTTAAATACTAAAAAAGTACCAACTTACTCACGAAATTGATACTTATATTATTTAAGTCCTTAACTTTTAAAAGTCTGGACAGATTTTCCGTTGGAGGGCCTAGTCGGATTTGAACCAACGATCAGGGAGTTGCAGTCCCACGCCTTACCACTTGGCTATAGACCCATTGCTAACTAATCAATAATATTATATACTGATTAGTTATTTGTGTCAACAAATTTTTTAAACTATTTGTTATTATTAGTCTTCTTGTGAGGCATATTTCTTTTTTTCTTCCATCATATATTCAGAGATTATTGATTCAATTTCAGGAAGGGCATTGGGATCAATATTTGATAAAATTACTTTCTCTTTTATGGTATCTACAACGATACTTCCCCATATTAGTCCTTTTCTTACAGTTAAGTCATTAAACATATCTGGTGTAATCGTGACTAAGAAATAGCCCCATAATATTCTTTTGGTCCCAATTAATATTCTTTTATTAGTAAGTACAATTACGTTGGTGTTCCAAAAATCTAGAGAATGAGCATTTTTTTGGGCGGCAAAGGCATATAATATTTCTTCATCTGGGTTTAAATGTTTTTCAATTATCTTGCAATGTTTATTTAATCTAAATACTATGGTAAGAGGGTATCTTTTTTTAAAATTCATTACCATATCATAACATTTACTCATATATTACTCATTTCCTTCTTCGCTGTTTAAGCCAAAATATTCACTATATAATTCCATTAGGGAATCGGCATCTGTTTCACCTTCAATATAATCAAGAGCGCGATCACCTAGTAGTACGATTGTTGTTGGTGTTCCCCAAGAGCTTTGATTTCTTTTAAAGAATGTATTTGAAGTTGATATATCATTCCAATCATCTTCGTCCATTTCATCTGTATCTATATAATACATAGGTACATTATTTGTTTCAGCGAATTCTTCTGCTACAGGCATATAATTAATGCAATGTGAGCAATCGGCTCTTTCTACTATTACGACAAATGCATCACCATTATCTATTTTTTGACTATATTCATCATAACTTAATTTAGTTAATCCTGGTTCTCCTTCTAGTGTTAATGGTAATTCGTAATCAGTTTGAGCTTGAGATGTTCCCATTAGGCATATTCCTACTATAACTACAACAACTACTCCTATAATTAAGGCTATGTCGTTTTTTTTCATATTATTACCTCCTTGCATTTTATTTTACTATTTTTTATTATTAAAATCAATAGTTTTTGTGTAAGTGGTCATTGAAATGATTTAATAATTTTTAATTTTAATATATAAACCATATCTCTTTTTTTAGAAATATGGTTTATTACTCTATTATTTTTCTTTTTTCTCATTAGATATTTCATCTACAACGATTTTCTTTTTGGTTTTTTTCTTTTTTGGTTTTGGTTCTTCAGTATTATTAGTTGTTTCTTTATCTATGTCATTATAAATATTTTCTTCTATTACTTCATTTCCGTTTTTATCTAGCATTATTACTTTTGTACGAGATGCTAATTCGTGTAGCCCTCTTCCATCTTTTCTTATTACAATCATAAGTATTATTATCCAATTTAAGTAATATTGTATTTTATAGAAAATTGTAGATAATATAAAGTAATTATTAGCGTTTAATGTATATATTCCTATTATTTTAATAATATAATATATCGGGAAATATAAGATAATAGCTCTTAATAGACAGTTTATAAATGTTACTGGTTTATCATCTATATTTACTATTTTTAATTTTAATAGTTTTTTACCTAGGGTTTGACCTTTAGTAAGGATATTGAAGATAACAAAATATAGGATAATTACTACTGTATATATAATATTTTGGATAATAGAATATTCTGATATTTTATAATATATTTCTATATATCTATCATTATAGTTATCATTAATATCTTTTAATATTTCGTTATAATTATCTTCTGTCAAGGTGTTTTCTAGGTAATAATTATCTATTATTTCTTTATATTGAGGATAGTTTTCTGCTAGATTTGTATATTCATCATTATCTAGTTCTTTATCTTCGTAATAATTTTCTACATCAGTATTAAAATTAGTGTATTGTTCGTTTAATTCTATGTATTCATCATAATATTTATTGTAATCGTTTATTTGATAATTAATAATAGGGGTATATGATAATAAGTATACAATTATAGTTACTATTAATGTATCAATTAGATAGGCAATTATTCTTTTTAATGTTTTTGTCATTTGAATTATTTACTAGAAATTATGTCACAAATTAAATTACTTATCTCAGTTGGATTTTCTATTGGTAATCCTTCAATTAGTCTAGCTTGAGAATATAGTATTTTTGTGTACTTTTCTAGTTCCTCCTTGTCATTTTTTATATCTTTTAGTTTTTGCGCGATGGGGTGATTTTCGTTAATTTCCATAACTACTTTAGCATTTACTTTATTGTCGTTTGGTAAGGCGTTTAATACTTTTTCCATTTCTACAGATAGATTTCCTTCGGTTGTTAAGCAAACGGGATGATTTTTTAATCTATGAGTAAATTTTATATCAGAGATGTTATCTTTTTCTAGAATTTCTTTCATAGAGGTAAACATTTCTTTAAATTGTTCGTTAATGCTTTCTAGTTCTTTCTTTTCATCTTCTGTATATAAATCTACTTCTTCTCCACTTACATTTACGAATTTTTTAGCGTTGTAAGTTGTTAATGTTTGTAGAGCAAATTCATCTACGTATTCAGTTAAATATAATATTTCATAGCCTTTATCTTTGATTAATTCTACTTGTGGCATATTATCTACTTTATCGTTATTTTCTCCGCAAGCATAATAGATACAATCTTGATCTTCTTTCATTCTTGATACGTATTCATCTAGGGTAACTAGTTTTTTCTCGGTTGATGAATAGAACATTAGTAAATCTTTTAAATTATCTTTATTAGCGCCATAATCAGCATAAATACCAAATTTTATTTGCATGCCAAATGTTTTAAAGAATACTTCGTATTTATCTCTATCTTCTTTTAGCATTGTTTCTAATTCTTTTTTTATTTTCTTTTCTATGCTTTT
>CASEAD010000140.1 GCA_949285775.1 uncultured bacterium | reverse complement strand
TAATTACTTTAATAAGATTTTGATCATAAAAAGATCTAATCTTTTTTAAATAGTTTTCTCTTTTTATCATAGTATCTCCTCCATAACATAATTATATATTAAATATAATTAAAAGTCAATTTTGTATTCTACATAATATAAAATTATCAAAATATCTAATTTTGTCTTACAACTTAAACTTTTATAAAAAAAAGACTATCCCTAGCCTAACTAACCTTAACTAAAGTGTTATCCTCATTATCCTTATATAAAGTTAACATCTCCAGCACTACACTCTTTAACTCATCACTATCACTAATACCACTAATCTTCTCATCATACTCTTCTATTTTTTTATTCATCTCACTATCCATAGAATAATACTCACTTACAATAACTTCCCCAGAATAAGTACTAGCAATCTTACTTATATTATCATACTCTTCCGTAACTCCAATAATAGCCTTATATAACCCATCTTTATCCTCATAATAAATATAATTATTCACTAACGTATTATCTACCATACTATCATAATTAGAATAAGCCCCCGCTTGAACCAAATAAATCTTCTTACCCATTACTACCTCTTTAACACTAGGCTCATATATATCATATACAAGCTTACCACAAACACTACCACAAATAATAGACAAAACTATAGGTATCAATACCCTCTTTAACTTTTTAATCATCATAATCACCATATTAAGTATATACCAATACACCTACATAATATGTCGAATTATATCTATCTACTGCCAATTAACATATAACGTTACCACACAATCCCCTAAAGAAGCATCACAAAAGTCACTAGCATTATATAAAGTATATTGATTATAACAAGTTCCTGTACCGTCTTTTTTTGTGCACCATTCTTCATCAGTTTTTGCAGTATAACCTTCTTTACTTATATGTATTGCTTTTCCATTGTTATAATCTAATAAAGCATGTGTTCCATTAACTTCGCTCACATCTTTACCATAATTCATGCTGAAAAAATATTTAGTATACTCTCCATCAACTCTTTTTAATACATTACCTTCACTGTCTAAATTCCAATAATTCGTCATACCAAAATCATCCACTGTACTTTCCATTATTGTCCCACCATTAGCATTATACACTATATTTACTCTGTTTACTCCAACTTCACTATTAACAATCAACTTAACCCCATAATCAGTATCATCATATATAGTAGATAACGGAATATTTATATACGTAATATTCCCTCTATTAATTATAATATCCCCTATAATAACACTATTAGATAACTTCTTATAATAATAAGACACATCCCCAGTATCATACCCCCCATTATATTTACCATATCTTATCTCTTTAGTACTCTTATTTATCTCCAATCTCCTCTCATCACCATCTACCTTAAAAGAAACATAACTACTATTATCACTACTAATATCCGTAATAACCTTCCCCTCTAAATCACTCATAATACTCTTAGTAATAACAGTCTTATCTGATAACATTGACATAGACTGATATAAATCATCATTCTTATCACTAAAATTAAAAGTAAGTTCCAACAAATAATATCCAATTCCTATCGCAAGTACCCCCGCTACTACTATCTCTACTAACATATACCCCTTATTATTAAGCTTCACCACTAATCACCTCAACCTTAAATTAGAATAATTGAGATTATCATCATCACCATATTCTAAAATAACTAAATAAGAGAAACTATCATCATTAGAATAATAATTCTCTAAATACTCTAAATAATCCTTAAAAGTATTATTAATATCTAAACCAATAACAGTAGAAATATCACTATACCCAACAATAACCAAATTCTTTATCTCATATAAACTATTTAAAGAATCACATATCCCATTATCTAAAGATAAATCAACCCCATTTATATTACCACAAGTAGAATTACTAACTAAAAAAATATAATTATTCTCCTCAAAAGAATCACTACTCAATATATTATTTAACCTATTATCATCAAATAAATAATCCATTATCTCCTTAATAGCATAAACACCATCTATATTATAATAAGTACTCCTCTCACTATATAACATATACAATCTATTAACACTAGCATAAAGCGCTACTAAAGTAGTTATAATAACAGTAGATACAATAACAACTTCCGCTAACATAAACCCTTTATTATTTTTAACCATTTTATCACCTTAGTATTGAATTTATTCTAAATATATTATATAATATTAGAAGAATATTGTAAAGAATAAAAAAGAATAGGAATGGGATTTTTATGAATAACAGCACTAATAACGAAATGAATAACACTAACACCAACTTTAACGATCTTGCTACAAAAAAAGTAATTGATTTTGAAACAACATCTATTGTTGATATCGTAAATTATATCTTGATTAGTGCCGCTAAAAGAAACGCCTCAGATATCCATTTTGATCCCTCAGATACCTACATGAAAGTAAGATTTAGAATAGACGGTAAACTAGATACCTTTACAATTGTCCCAAACGTTGCTAAACAAAACCTAGTAGCTAGATTAAAAATATTAGCCGGAATGAATATAACCGAAACAAGATTACCCCAAGACGGCGCTATTAGAACTGTCATTGAAGGCATGAGCTTAGATATGCGTGTATCAGCTCTACCAACCAAAAAAGGCGAAAAAATAGTTATCAGAATTATGGATTATTCTATGAGTTTACAAGGGCTAGAATCATTATGTTTCAATGACGTAAATTATAAAAAAATATTAAAAATGATAAGCCAACCAAACGGAATAATATTAGTTACCGGTGCTACTGGTAGTGGTAAATCAACAACCGTATATTCCCTACTCCAAAGACTAAACACAGAAGAAACAAACCTAATAACCGTAGAAGACCCTGTTGAAATGGAAATAGAAGGCATAAACCAAGTCCAAGTTAACAGTGAAATAGGACTAACATTCGCCGCAGTATTAAGAAGTATTCTAAGACAAGATCCCAACGTCATCATGATAGGCGAAATAAGAGATAGCGAGACTGCCCAAATAGCCGTACGTGCCTCTATCACTGGACACTTAGTACTATCAACAATACACACCAATAACTCCTTATCAACCATCGAAAGACTATTAGATATGGATGTTGAAAGATACTTATTAGCAAGTGCCCTAGAAGGAATAATATCTCAAAAATTAGCTAGAAAATTATGTGATAAATGCAAAAGATTAAGAAACGTAAACACATATGAACAAAACCTATTTAGAACCGTACTAGGACTAGAAGTTAAACAAATCTATGAACCCGTAGGATGTCCAGAATGCAATTACGGTTATAAAGGAAGAGTTGCTATTCATGAAGTATTAGCAATCAATCAAGAAATAAGAGACGCTATCAGCAATGGCGTAAGCAAAGAAGAATTAAGACACCTAGTTTATACCAAAGATGTAATCACTATGATTCAAGATGGATTCTATAAAGTCTTAGCAGGCTTTACCACTATAACTGAAGTACT
>CASEAD010000139.1 GCA_949285775.1 uncultured bacterium | reverse complement strand
TCTTTTACTACCAAAGTAGCACCAGGCAATTCCTCACCAGTCGTAGCATCTTGCTTACTTATTACAACAGGTGGTATCTCAGTCTCAGGACTATTTTTCATTACAACTTGAGTTGTGCTACCATCATCTCTAACTGTAAATGATATAGTTTCCGTACTTAATACATATCCTTCTGGAGCAATTGTTTCTGTTAAAGTATAAGTACCTGCTGGTAAACTAAGTTCCTTAGGCTCATTTGTTGAAACCCACTTTGCAACTTCATTACCATTACTATCTTTTACCACTAAAGTAGCACCAGGTAATTCTTCTCCAGTTGTTACATCTTGCTTACTAATTACAGCCTTACCAACATTTACCTTTAAATTAACTTGATCACTAACAGTATAAGTATTTTTAAATGGCACTGACATTATTTGATACTTATCTGAACTAGGATTATATTTATAAGCAGTATAAACATCTTTAGAAGCACTAACCTTTAAAGTAAATGTAGTTGTCTTAGATACTGAACTAGCAGGAACAGTAACTACAATACTATTATTACTTACCTTATATGTAGTACCCGTAGGTGCTCCTGATAAAGTAACTTTATAATCATCTTCTGAACTCTTAAAACTAATCGCATCAGATACATAAGCAGTCTTATCAGAATTTAAACTTAATGTAAATGTACCATCGCCTAAACTAATAGTTGGCTTAGATTGATCATAACTAGTAACTTTCTTAGCCTCACTTACTAACTCTAAAATAGCTTTAGAATAACTATTAGAATTTTTAGTATTATTAAGTGTCTTTCTAAAAGTAACTAAATACTGATGATTATACATCATATCATTATCTGCTAAATAAATCCATAAAGCAGTTTGTGCAACAAAGAAAGCTTTATCATCTTTAGAATTATAACCTTTCTCTAAAATATAAAGAACTCCGGCTTCTTTACCTGTATTACTTATCAAACTACCACGTGTATAAGTACCCTTAGCATAACTCCTATTATATTTATAACAAAAAGCATACTTACCATCAGGAGTTTTCTTTACATAAAATGTCGTTGGATAAGAAACAGGAGTACTACTCAATGCATAAACCTTAAATTCCATAGAACTTGGTGCGCTCTCAGCAGATACCGTTGACACTAAGCTTGAAAAAACAACTGTTAAAATCATCATCATCACAAACAATTTTTTGAAACTTTTCTTCATAAATCTCATAAACCTTACCTCCCTTGAAATTCGAGTATATATACTACCATCAAAACAGCTATTTGTCAAGTGTTTTAGTTAACTTTTTCGTATTTTCTTAGCAATCACGTTAAACAATTGCTAAAAAAGTTATATTTACTTTATAAAAATATATGTAATAAAAAAAGAAAATAACACAAAATACTTTCTCTTGAATTTAAGAAATAAACTTCACTTATATAGTACAAATTATCTATATTATTTTAATATATACTACTACTTACGAATATTATTATATTGTTCTTTCTTACTATTACTAAAAAGTCTATTCCTATTTATATTACATAAAACAAATCAATATTCCAAACTTTCTTCACTCATTATAATCATTATTCATAAATAAAATTAACTTATAAAATATAAATTTAACAATAGTTATAGATAATTTCTATTTTTTTAGCAATCTATCTTGACAATTGCTAAAAAGGTGCTATAATTTGTTTATAGATATGAATTTAAAAGGAGGGATATATATGAATCAAAATAATCCATATCAAGAAAATCTAGAAAATGTCTTAGAAAAATATGGTAGAGACATTACCGCTTCCGTACGAGATGGAAAAATAGATCCCGTAATCGGAAGAGATGAAGAAATTAGAAGTATAACTAGAATATTATCTAGAAAAACTAAAAATAATCCCGTATTAATAGGTGAACCAGGTGTTGGTAAAACTGCTATTGTAGAAGGACTTGCTGCTAGAATTGTTAAAGGAGATGTTCCTAATAGCTTAAAAGATAAAACTGTTTGGGAACTAGACATGGGATCACTTATAGCAGGTGCTAAATATCGTGGAGAATTTGAAGAAAGATTAAAAGCTGTCTTAAAAAAAGTAAAAGACTCTGACGGTGAAATAATAATGTTTATTGATGAGATTCATATGATAGTAGGTTCAGGTGCTACCGAAGGAGCAGTAGATGCTTCCAACATGTTAAAACCAATGTTAGCACGTGGCGAAATACATTGTATAGGCGCTACTACTTTAAATGAATATCGTAAATACATTGAAAAAGACGGTGCTTTAGAAAGAAGATTCCAAAAAGTACAAGTTAACGAACCAACTGTAATGGATACAATAACTATCTTAAGAGGTTTAAAATCTAGATTTGAAGTATATCACGGTGTTAATATTAAAGATAGAGCCTTAGTTGCAGCAGCTACTTTATCAGATAGATATATAACTAGTAGATTCTTACCAGATAAGGCAATTGATCTAGTAGATGAAGCTTGTGCTACTATAAAAGTACAAATGGAATCAGTTCCTACAGAACTAGATACTTTAACCAGAAAAATAATGCAATTACAAATAGAAAAAGAAGCATTAAAAAAAGAAAAAGATGAAATAAGCAAAAATAGAACCCAAGAAATAAATAAAAAATTAGATGAATTAAAAGAAAAAGAATCTAAATTAAGAAAAGACTGGGAAGACGAAAAAGATATCAATAATAAAATAAGCAAGAAAAAAGAAGAGCTAGAAAATGCTAACTACAAACTAGAAGTAGCAGAAAACAATTATGACTTAGAATCAGCTGCTAGATTAAGACACGGAACTATTCCTAAATTAGAAAATGAATTAAAAGAACTACAAGCTAAAAACAAGTCTGAAATATTATCTGATACAGTTGATGATGAAGATATTGCCAAAATTATTTCTAAATGGACATCTATTCCTGTTAGTAAGTTAGTTGGTAGCGAAAGAGATAAACTTCTTAACTTAGAAAATAATTTAAATAAAAGAGTTAAAGGGCAACAAGAAGCCTTACATTTAGTAAGTGACGCTATTATAAGAGCAAGAGCAGGAATAAAAGATCCTAACCGTCCTATTGGTTCATTTATCTTTTTAGGTCCAACCGGTGTAGGTAAAACTGAAGTTGCTAGAAGTCTTGCTTATGAACTATTTGATGATGAAAGACATATGATAAGAATCGATATGAGCGAATACATGGAAAGTCATTCAGTAGCAAGATTAATTGGTTCTCCTCCAGGATATGTTGGATATGATGATGGTGGTCAATTAACCGAAGCCGTAAGAAGAAATCCTTACTCTATTGTATTATTTGATGAAATAGAAAAAGCCCATAAAGATGTCTTTAATATCTTACTTCAAATATTAGATGATGGTAGAATTACTGATAGCCAAGGTAGAACTGTAGATTTTAAAAATACTATTATTATAATGACATCTAATTTAGGTAGTGATCACATCCTAGAAAATAATACTAACGCTAAAGAACTAGTAATGGAAGAATTAAAACATACCTTTAAACCAGAATTTATTAATAGAATAGATGAAATAATAATATTTAATTCTCTATCCAAGAGTGTTATAAATGATATCCTAGATAAGATAATAAAAGAAATAGAATATAGACTAAAAGATAAAAATATCAAAATTAATATTACAAATAACGCTAAAGAATATATAATAAATGCTTCTTATGACGAAAAATTTGGCGCTAGACCTATAAAAAGATATGTTCAAAGAAATGTTGAAACCATGATTGCTAATGAAATTATTCTAGATAAAATAAAATGGGGCAGTACTATTACTATAGATATTGATAACAATAACTTAGTAATTAGATAACTACTCCTTTTTTCTATTTAAAAATAAAATATATCCATAAAACATTAAATAAATATATTAACTTAAACTTAAACTTCTTAGTCTTATGATGAAACAAATGCATACTAAGTAAAAAACCAAAACATCCCCCTAATAACGCTACTAATAAAAGTATATCTTCTCTTATCCTATATAACCCTTTAATTGCAAATATTTTATCCAAAAGACATATAATAAAACCAATAATATTAATTACTATCAAATAAACTATAAAACTCACTAGGAACCTCACTATTCATTTAATTCTAATAATTCTAAATTCTTTTTTTCTTCTTCAACAGCATTTATTAATTCCTGCTCTGTTGGAAAGTGTAATTTATATTCTGATGAAAAAATTGTCTTATTATCCTCAGGTAATGTATATTTTACAATAGTTTCATTCTTATTAGTTGATAATAATATTCCAACAGTTGGATTTTCATCACTTTGCTTAATCTCCCTATCATAATAATTAACATACATTTGCATTTGTCCAATATCCTGATGCGTCACTTTTCCAATTTTTAAATCTATTATTACAAAGCATTTTAAAAGCCTA
>CASEAD010000138.1 GCA_949285775.1 uncultured bacterium | reverse complement strand
CCTGCCATATGATAAGAAAGTAATATACCATCTATTTTAACATTAAGAGAATTAATATAACTTTCTAATTCTTTATTATTATCATAAAAAGCAGGAGACTCTATAATTACAACCTTATTATTCTTCTCTAATACTATAACTTGATCGCTAATATAATCATTAGTATTATAGTTATGTACTTTTACATCACCAAAATCATAAACCAAAACATATCCTTTATTTAAATTAACTTTCTTATATTTCATTATCAATATTCCTCCTTATAATTAATCAAAGTGAGCTCTTTCTTTGATAAATTCATTATATAATAATAATTTTATTTTTAAAAGACTGCACTTTTTCATAAGATACTTACTTCTTAGTATAAATTAAGCAATAAAACGAAATAATCCAGAACATAACTCATTTTACCAAGGAATAGAAAAAGCAGCAATGATTTATTGCTACTTATTACAATTTAATGTTTTCTTTAAAATATACTTACATTGATTAGAAGAATAATTAATATCCAAATCCATATTATCACCAATTTGCTGATTAAAAATACTATTCCTTAAATTATCAATTAGTTGTTCTGATGATTCACCCATATTATGATTAACAAATATCCTATCAACTATATCTTGATATTCTGATGAATCGATTAATGAATCTATCCTCGCGAATATTGGTACTATTGCTTCTCCTTCAGGCTTTTCAATTGAATATAGAATTCTATCAGAAACCTTTAAATTTGTCTCTTTATTACTAATATTTTGTGATAAAAAATAATCTAGAACACTAGCAACTAAATATGAATATACATCTTTATTTGCTTCATTAATTGAAATAGATACACCTTCATTAATAATTTTACCATGTTGTCTTAGTTCCAAATCAATAGTTCTTTTTTTATTTTTTACATCAGAGCGTGAGACACAGATTCCAAAACCTAATTCCATAACTACATTTTGTTTTATATATTTATCTGTCAAAACTAATTTTTTAAATGTAGCATGAACTTGTTTAAACATATTAAGCCACTTATCACATTTATCAATAATTTCCTTAGATGATACAACTGGTAGAATATGTATTTTGCTTAACATTCCTTCCCCACGAATAGAACTTACAATTGAAGAATCACCAGATATTTCTAATCCTGTATCATTTTCTTTAATTTTTAATTTTGTTTTATATAATTCATCTAAATTAAAAAGTCATTTATTTTTAAAATAAAAAGATTAAAACACCAATTAAAGATATTACAAAAAAAACTAGGTATAACACCTAGTAAATTACACTTGGTACGTGGATATAGTATATCCTAAACCTAAGTAATTAGTTAATAAATAACTAATCTCTATAAATAGAATATCATATTTTTACTCATTCGAAACAAAATTTTTTCTATAATATCTAATTAATCTTATTTGTTTAACTTCATCTTCATCTAAGCAATATTTTTCTACAAATCCATTTTCTGCTATTGCATCAACCAATTTTCCTAAATCATTTTTTGGAGGTACATATCCAATTTCTGGTTCTGGTAACCATTCTCTTGGAAAATCAGTACAAATTAAATCTGCATATTTTTCAGCAAAATTTATAAATTTTCCATTTGTTTCTTTACAATAATCAACAATTGATTGATTTCCTTTTGCAACATCAAAACCAAATTCAAGAAAAACCATTTTTAAATATTCAATAGGAATTACAATTTCTTTTCCAGTACGGATTTTATCTAAAACATTAAGAATAAAAGTAGTTTTTAATGTATTGCAGTCATAAATTCCAAATTTTTCTAAAATTTCTTCTACAACAGATTCTTCTTCAATTGACATAGTATATCCAGGATTATTTCTTTCTAAAATTATATCGTGTGTTAATATATCCTTATGAACCTCTATTATAATTGGTATTTCTAAATTATAAATATCTTGTGGAAAAAAAGTTCTATCGTGTCTTGCTAACATAGTTCCTTGTATCAAAGTTAACAATTGCTGCAATTTAATAAAATCTAAATTATATCCTTTATCTAAGCATTTATTAATAATTATTTTAGCTATTTTACTTGCTTCACATAATTCTTTTCGTTTAGCATAGCTACTTTTAATTATGCTTTCAGAACTAACAACTCTTGGCAATTCATATTCTTTAGGATTTGAAAATGAACTTGTTCTATTTTTATGTTTTTCCATAATTTGCTCCTTATTTACTAATATTCCTTGAAGAAACTAACTTTCTTATAAATCTTTTTACTTTTGAAGATGTTTTGTCATCAATAATATTATCTATTTTATCATCTAATCTTTTTCTTGATTGTGTAGGTGTAATACCAATTTCTACACGATTAGCATCACTTAACCCTACAACTACAGGTCTTGTTATCCCTAAATTGCGTTCAATATGTTCTTCTATCATTTGTTCGTGGACATCCATATCCATTAATTCTCCGATTAGTTCTTGAACTTGATTACCAATATTTTTATTTTTATAATTAAAACTATTTTTATCTGCTAGTCCAGTAATTATAATTTTTATATCATCAGATTCCTTTTTAACATTACCAACATATAAATTATAAGTTCTTGAAATTTTATCAATTCCATCTACAAATTCATATACTTGTGATATATCTTCACCATTAAAATACACATGCGATGGATATATTGTACTTACAAAACGTCTTATTTCACCTTCTATTTGATGAAAATATTTCATATGTGCTGAAAAAATTGTTGTTAATGCTGAAGTTCTTTCTAGAAAATCTGTATCAGTTAAATTTTCAAAAGAGTAATTACCCTTTATAACATAGTTAGTTGATTGTAAATCTAATAATGTTTTTTTGCCTTTGTTATATCTTGATTTACCATATAATCTTTGTACTAATTCAACATTAGCACCTTTTTTATGCAAATCAACTTTTATTTCATTAACTGAAATTTCATTTTCTACAAGTTCAAAGCAAAAACCATCATATGAATATTCATCTTTAGTTGAAAAACAAATACAATTTTTATCTATTGAACCAGGAATATATATAAATTTTTTTCCAGACTCTGATTTAATAAATATAGTGTTATTTTTTGATATACATAATTCATACTTTCCAAAAACATCATTTAATGCATCACGATAGTAAATAATCATTTTTTTTAACAGTTCATATTGTTTTATAACATTATCATTATTCATTTTATCCATAAATACCTCCCAATAATTATACAGAAAACACTTCTAATTGTGATAAATATCATATAATAAAATTTATTTTTTTTCAATAACTTAGACTATTTTATTTTGTCATTCATTCTTAATTCAACCTTTCTCATTTATGTCACCTCGAGCGACATATTATATGTTAATTTTCGGACATAATCAATTACTAACACTTAAGACATTATCATATATTAATCATACTCTAAAATACATTTTAAAAAAATGACTTGACTTTTGATAGTTAGTCACTCCTTTCAAACTTTTGTATCTATATATCTATTCTAACACCACATTAACTATATCAATATATTTATCATTTTTATTATACTAATTATGAAATTTATCATACAAGAAAGATATTAGTTTTCAAATTTATCTTTTATATTTTTAGATTTTCATCTAGATTCATTAGATACACATCTTTTGTAACTTTATCCAGTCCTGTTGCTTTGTTTTTATCTAGTACATCAAAGCATTCTTTAAGTAATTCATAATTAATTAAAAAGTAGATTGATGTGAAGGCTTCTTGTGGTTTTTCTATTGCTATTGATTTATTCTTGCTATTTTAGTTGACATTATTTATCCCACCTTGTATAGCGATAATGTTTCTTTTAACAAGAGCTATATTATGTGTACCCCCTCCTTACTCTGTATTTATTGATACAGTATCATTAGTACTATGGATACATCTGACTGGCTATCACTCTTTTGACATTCTTCCATTTGT
>CASEAD010000137.1 GCA_949285775.1 uncultured bacterium | reverse complement strand
TTATTTATATTATTATTCACATTATTATTAGTATTATCATTAGTTGTAGATGCGCCACATTTTGGGCAGAATTTACTATTTTTTTCTAATTCGCTACCGCAATTTCTACAATATTTATTCATACAATTACTCCTTTTTAATTTAATTTTTTATTAATTATATCTAATCTTGTTTTTTCTTTTTGTAGATCTTCTTTTTCTTTAGTAACTACACTTTCTGGTGCTTTATTTAAATAATTTTCATTAGATAATAATGTTTCTCTTCTCTTTATAGAAATAATTAGTTTTTCTTTTTCTTTAGTTAAAGATTGTAGTTCTTCTTCTAATTTTTTGCTATTATCATAATCTATATCTATTTCTAAATTATTATATTCTACTTTTACTAAAGTATTATTGCTTTTAGTTATTAGTTTATTATTTAGTTTTAATATATTTAATATTAGTTTTTCTTTTTCTTTATCGTTTATTTTACTAATTACTTTATAATCACTACCTATATTTAATTCAGATAGTTTATTTCTAAAGTTAGATATGAATTCTAAGATATTGTTTACTTCTTCGGTTTCTTTTATAAATATTTCTTTTTTATTATATATAGGGTATTCTGATATCATAATAGACTCTTTATCTTTAATTGGTAGTTTTTCATATATTTCTTCTGTTACATAAGGCATAAATGGATGCATCATTTTTATTATATCAGTAAGTACTTTTAATAAAACAGACTTAGTTGTTTTTGATTGGTTAAATTTAGATAGTTCTATATATTTATCACAAAAATCATTCCAAATAAAACTATATAATGTGCTTCCTACTATATTAAAATCATACTTATCCATGGATTTTCTTACTTCTTTAATAGTTAGATTAGTCTTAGTTAGTATCCATTTATCTTGATTAGTTAGATTTTCTAAGGTAAAGTCTTCTTTCTTAAAATCTTCTAGATTTAATAAGACATATCTTGAGGCATTCCATAATTTATTAATAAAATTCCATGTTGCTTTTACTTTTTCTTCATCATATCTTAAATCCATACCAGATGCTGTAGTTGTTGTTAGGAAATATCTTAAACTATCAGCGCCATATTCCTCAATAACATCCATAGGATCAACACCATTACCTAAACTTTTGCTCATTTTTCTTCCTTGTTTATCTCTTATAAGACCATGTATTAGGCAATCTTTAAATGGTCTTTTATTCATAAATTCTAAACTTTGGAAAGTCATTCTATTTACCCAGAAAGGTATTATATCATAGCCAGTTACTAAGACGTCATTAGGGAAATATCTTTCTAATAGGTCTGTTTTTAGAGGCCAACCTAAAGTTGCAAAAGGCCATAAGGCACTGGAAAACCATGTATCAAGTACATCAGTATCTTGTACCCAACCACTTTCTTTAGGAGGTGTTTTTCCTACATAAATCTCATCTCCTTTATACCAAGCTGGTATTTGGTGTCCCCACCATAGTTGTCTAGAAATACACCAGTCATAAGTTATTTCCATCCAATGATTCATTGTTTTTTCATATCTAGTTGGGACAAAATTTACTTTATTATTTTTATCTTTTTGGTTATCTAATACTCTATCCGCTAGTGGTCGCATTTTAACAAACCATTGTTTAGATAAATATGGTTCTATCATTACATTGGTTCTTTCAGAGTGTCCTACGGAATGAGTAATTTCTTCAATGCTTATTAATAGATCATTATCTTTTAAATCTTTAACTAGTGCCTCTCTACATTCAAATCTATCCATACCTTTATATTTTCCAGCGTGTTCATTCATTTTAGCATCAGGTGTCATTATTTTGATTCTTTCTAAGTTATGTCTATTACCTACTTCAAAGTCATTTGGATCGTGAGCTGGGGTTATCTTTACAACACCTGTTCCAAATTCAGGATCAGCATGTTCGTCAGCAATTATAGGTATTAATTTGTTTACTATTGGTAGAATTACATTTTTACCAATATATTTTTTATATCTTTCGTCATTAGGATTGACTGCAACGGCGGTATCTCCAAATAATGTTTCTGGTCTAGTGGTCGCTACTTCTAGGTAAGTACTTTTATCTTCAAGATAATATTTTATATGATAAAATGCTCCTTTTACTTCTTTATATATAACTTCTTCATTCGAAAGAGCAGTCATAGAAACAGGATCCCAATTGATAATTTTCTCCCCACGATATATTAAACCTTTGTTATATAACTTAACAAATACTTCTTTGACAGCTTCACTCATTCCTTCATCCATAGTAAATCTTTCTTTAGAATAATCTACTGATAGGCCTAATTTAGCCCATTGGGAATGGATAATTTCAGAGTGTTCATCTTTCCATTTAAAACATTCTTCTAAAAATTTTTCTCTTCCTAAATCATATTTATCTAGTCCTTGTTTTTTTAATTTTTCTATTACTTTTACTTCTGTTGCAATAGCTGCATGATCGGTTCCTGGTAACCATAATACATCGTAGCCACACATTCTTTTATACCTAATTATTATATCTTGAATAGCCGTGTCCCAAGCATGTCCTAAATGTAATTTACCAGTTACATTAGGGGGTGGAATAACTATACAATATGGTTTTTTAGATAAATCACCACATTTAAAATAATTAGCCTTATTCCATTTATCATATTTTTCTTTTTCTACTAAGAGATGATTATATTTCTTATATAACATATTAATTCCTTCTTTCTATAAAATAAAAGAATTATTAATCCCTAAGGACGAATAATTCGTGGTACCACCTTAATTTGTAATAATAATTATTACCTCAATGTTATAACGGTACAACCGATATATCTTACTTGATTTCAGATATACAACTCCCAAGCTACCTTCATATTATTTTATTACTAGTTTTCACCTTACACTAGCTCTCTATAAATAAAATATATATTACTCCTCTTGTTCTTTGTTTTTGTCTATTATATCATAAAATAAATATTTTTCAGCCACTTATTTTATTTTTTATAAAGTTATTCATAACAAAACTTATTTGTTTGAAAAATTTGAAGATATTTTTATCATTAAACGTTAACATATCTATTAGTTTTATGACATATCCTTCTTTATATAAAATTGAATAACTATAATAATAATTAATACCAAACACTAATGACATAGTTTCTAAGACGCTGTCGGCATCATTATCGCTAACTTTAGAATTAATAACTTTATATTTTTTAAATTCATCGTAGACTAAATTTGTTGGAAAATTATCAATATGAGTATCTAAGTATGAATAGTTTAATACCATTCTAAAATTATCTATGGTATGGGCATCTTTTAATACTTTGCAAAAATGTAGGGTCCTTTCATCAATCCCTTTTGGTAAACCATTTTTATTTTGGCAATATATTGCTATTTTAATTATATCGTCATATTTGGTATCATCAGTTATATTTCTCATTATTTTATCTGTATCAAATAATATTTCAGCACTTTTCTTATTATAGTCTACTGTATCGTCAAACATATAATTAGAATTCTTGTTACTAAATTGTGATATATCATGAAATAGGCCTATTAATCCGCAAACAATGATTTCTTCTTCATTAAATATTCCTAAGTTAGAGGCAATATCTTTACATAAATCCATTACTTTTAAGCAATGAAAATATATTATTTTAACATTACCTTTATTTAAATTAAATTTACTAACATATTTTTCAAATTCTTTCATTATTTTGCTTTCTCTCATTACCAACACTCCTCGTAACAATAATTCGCCAAAATAAGACAAATTTTTCTTTTTATTTATTTAAGTATATAATATATTGGTTAATTTTTCAATACTTAAATAAAAATATTAGCTTATTTTAATGGATATAAGTAGATATAATAATAAGAAAAGAAACCTATTACTTGGCTTCTTCACTATATCTTGTTTCTCTTATTACAGTTACTTTAACTGTTCCAGGATATTGCATTTCATTTTCAATTCGTTCTTTTATTTCTCTGGCAATTTGATGACTCATTAAGTCGTCTACTTCATCTGGTTTAACAATTACTCTTAATTCTCTTCCGGCTTGTACGGCATAAGTTTTATCAACACCTTCGATTGAATTACCTATACTTTCTAATTTTTCAAGTCTTTGGAAGTAGTTTTCAGAAGTATCATTTCTTGCTCCTGGACGAGATGCTGAAATAGTATCGGCAATTGCTACTATAGTTGCGATTATACTTGTTGCTTCTGTATCACCATGATGAGACATTATAGAATTAATTACAACATCATCTTCATTATACTTTTTGGCTAAGTCTGCTCCTATTTGAACATGACTTCCTTCCATTTCAAAATCAATGGCTTTACCAATATCGTGTAATAGTCCTGCTCTTTTGGCAAGATTTACGTTTTCGCCTAATTCTGCTGCTATTAATCCTGAAATATTGGCAACTTCTAGGGAATGTTGTAGAGCATTTTGTCCATAACTACTTCTAAAATGTAATTTACCTATTATTTGAATTAATTCAGAATCCATTTTACTTATTCCTAGGGAGTATATTGCTTCTTTACCATAATTTTTTATGGCTGTATTAACTTCGTTACACATTTTGTCATATACTTCTTCTATTCTAGCAGGATGAATTCTTCCATCACTTATTAATGTTTCTAGAGTTAATCTGGCAATTTCTCTTCTTAATGGGTCAAAGCTTGAAATAACAATAGCCTCTGGTGTGTCATCAATTATTAAATCAACACCTGTAACAGATTCAATTGTTCTTACATTTCTTCCTTCTCTTCCTATTATTCTTCCTTTCATATCATCATTAGGTAAATTAATTACTGTAACTGTTTGTTCATTAGCGATCTCTGCTGCATATCTTTGCATACAAGATATTAACATTTCTTTTGCAAAAAAGTCAGATTCCAATTTAGCTTCAGACTCTCTTTCTTTTATATAAGCGGCAATTTCTTTACTCATTTTTTCCTCAACCATTTTCATAATAGTGTCGTGAGCCTGTCCTTTACTAAACTTAGCAATACTTTCTAATTTTGCAAGTTGTTCTTTCTTTATTTCCTCCATTTGTTCTTCTTTTTCTTGAATTTCTTTTTGTCTGTCTAGTATATTATTTTCTCTTTCAACAACAGCTTCTTCTCTACTTTGAAGGGCTAAATCTCTTCTATCAATATTATTTTCTCTTTGTAATAGTCTTTCTTCAGATTCTTTTATTTCGTTCTTTTTTTCTTTTATTTCTTTATCAGCATCTAATTTTAATTTATGAATTTCTTCTTTTGTTTCTAATATTGATTCTCTTTTTGTTTTGTCTGCATCTTTTTTTGCTTGTTCTATAATAGATAAAGCCTTCTTTTCATCATTCTTCTTCTTAATTATATTTATAACAAGAACAATAACTAAACCTACAAATACTCCAAGAACAAATACTAAAATGGAGATAAATATATCATTCATACACACACCTCCATTCTTTGTTTTATTATAGAAAAAATTTAATATAAATTATAATTTAAACTATACATTACAATTGTATAATATATTTAGAGTAATTGTCAAGTTAATTATCATAAATAAATGTAAACTTGTAGTTATTTTAGCTCTTCGCTTAATAATTTAGATAATTTTTCTATTTTTAAGCCTTTTCCCTCTATATAGTCTATTATTATATCTAATTGATTTAAGGTTTTGTTATTAATATTTAATAGTATAATACTACCACTTGTTAAGTTACTTTTTATATCATTATAGGGTTCTCCTATACTTATTATATTGGGATATATGGTATATAAGTCATATGATGAACATAAGGATAATGTACTATCGTCTTTATTTGTAGCAAGGCAATAGATAGCATTATTGTTAGTTATTCTATTTATTAGGTTATTTGAGAATAATAGGTTATCGGGGGTATATTCGCCATTGTTTCCATAACTATATATTTCACAATTAGTTAGTTTTTTTATTGTTGTGGAGTTTTTTACTAGATAGTCATAATCTATAAAGTAGTTTATATATATATTTTTATTGGTAATAATATTTTGTAATTTTTCTAAGTTATTATTAGTGTTTAATATGAATACTAAACTAACCATTTGTTTATTATTATTTCCTTTAATTATATATTTATCTTTATTATGGGTAATACTTATATTAGGGGTTATATCTTTATATGTAATAGCGCTGGTAGAAAATTTACCTAAAGTCTTCATATTATTATAACTTTTATCTATATCTATTTCTCTTCCTGATAAGCCTGGTATGATGGTATCTTCTTCTATAACGGCATCTATAGCTTTGGTTAGATAGGTGTCTTTTATGTTATCTAATTCTATCATAATGGGGTCTTGTTCTTTTATTACGGTTATTACTTTATCGGAGTAAAAAAAGCTAAAGGCAATAAGAGTGAAAAGGCCTATTATCTTTGTAATATTTTTCATTTTACCACCTACATTAAAATATATGCATTTATTTATGGGTTAAAACATTATTATCTTCATAAAAACTATAATAGTTATTATTTCCAATTATTATGTGGTCTATTAATTCAATAGCGTGAATATGACCTATTTCTTTTAGTTTTTTTGTGAGTTCTATATCTTGAATACTAGGGGTAGCATCTCCAGAGGGGTGATTATGGATACAGATAATAAAACTGGCAGATAGGAGGTAAGCATTTTTGAATATTTCTCTAGGATGTGCAATAGATGTGTTGATGCTTCCAATAAATAGTTTTAGTTTATCTAGGTATTTTTTCTTGTTATTAAGATATATGACATAGAATTCTTCTTGTAGTTTACCTTTAAATAAATAATTAAAGTAATTAATAATAGTTATTGGGTTAGTACAAGAAATCATATCAGTTATAGAAACTTCATTATTTATTCTTTTCCCTAGTTCTATGGCCGCTAAAATTTCTATGGCTTTTATTCTACCTATCCCTTTAATACTCTCTAATTTATTTAAAGTTATATTTTTTAAGTTATCTATACCTCCTACTTCTTCTAAAAGATTACATGCTACTTCTTTTACAGAATAGTTTTTAGTTCCTGTTTTAAGAAGTATCATTAATAATTCTTCAGTACTTAGATTATCACTTCCATATAATACTAACCTTTCCCTAGGTTTTTCTTCATTTGGTATGTTTTTGAAATTTATCATATATCACCTCTAATTATATTATTAGAGATAAATTTAAAAATCCCTTCTTATTTGGATGAATTTATAGAAAAATAACTCTAGTTTTTAGAGTTACTTTCATATATTAAGGCTTCATATAATAAGTCAGTAATATAATTAGATGGTTCTAATTTATATTTATTCATTATTATATTTATAACATCATCTGTATATTTTAGATTAAGGTATTTTAGAATAGAATATTTTTTATTAGGTAAAGTAGATAAATAATTAGAAGTATATTCGTTATCTATTATTAATAAATCTTTATTATTAGTCCATTCTTGAAATTCTTTTAAAATATCTTTACTATTAGATAAATATGTAAACTTATCTATATCATAATTTAAGATTCTTAATATATCTGGTATTAATATCTTATCTAAATCAAGGCGGTAATCAAATCTATCTAATAATTTTA
>CASEAD010000136.1 GCA_949285775.1 uncultured bacterium | reverse complement strand
AATGAGAGAACAGTTAAAACAATTACTGACTCTCTAATTTTAATATGCTCTTTGACATTTTAATTATTTAAATTTTGCGAATTGAAGGTTTTTGTTAGATAATGCTTTTATTTGTTATAAAAATATGTTATACTTTAATAGTAGTGAGAGGTGTAGTAAATGGATATTGTTTTAATTTTATTGGTTGTTGCAATTATTGTAGTTGGTATTTTTTTTAAAGACTTTAAGAGTGTTGTATATTTTTTGGGGATAATAGAAATATTTTTTAGGATTATTCATAAGGTAGCTAGTTTGTTGGGGATTAGTGATTTTAGTTATTTTGTTGATAAATATATTCCTGGTTCTTTAGAAGGAATTATTGATACTTATTCTAGTGGTATTTTAAATACTGTTTTTGTATGGATACTAGTTTTGTTATTTGTTTATTTTGAATGGTATTTGATTAGGTATTGGGTTAAGAAGAAAAAATAGTGAATGTTTTTCTTTTTTTTGTTTACATTTATTTGTAAAGTGGTTATTATAATTAGAATTATTTATGTTTTTTTATGATATAATTTTAGTAGGAACGGATGTGAATGTATGTTAACGTTAACTAAATCGTTGTTTGCTTTGATGATTGGCTTTATTATTTCTACTATTTTTGGGGTTATTTTGATACCTATTTTAAAGAAAGTTAAAGCAGGTCAGAGAATAAATGTATATGTTGATGCTCATAAGGATAAGGCTGGGACGCCTACTATGGGTGGATTTATATTTATTATTCCTTGTATTATTACGGTAGTTTTATTATTACTTACTGGTAAGATGGATTATTCTGTTAATTTGTTTATTACTATATTTGTATTTATTAGTTATGCGTTGATAGGTTTTTTAGATGATTATATTAGTTTAAAGCATAATACTAATAAAGGGTTGACACAGTTACAGAAGTTATTTTTACAGTTTATTGTAGCGCTTGTTTTTTATATTCTTATGAGGCATTATGGGGATGGAGATTCTGTTCTTAGGATAACTTTCTTTAATTTTGAGTGGAATATGAGTTGGTTTTATGGTTTGTTTATCTTATTTTTGCTAGTAGGTACATCAAATGCGGTTAATTTGACTGATGGTTTGGATGGGCTTGCTGGTGGTTTGTCAGCGATTGCTTTTCTAGCGTATGGTCTTATTTCTTGGGGAAGTTATTGGATAAGTGGATATCAAGATATTGGTATATTTTGTTTTATATTGGTAGGGTGTATAATGGGATTTTTGGTTTTTAATTCTCATCCTGCTAAGGTTTTTATGGGAGATACTGGAAGTTTGTCTTTAGGTGCTACTTTGGCTACGGTTGCTATACTTACTTCACATGAGTTTTCTTTAGCGGTAGTTGGTGGGGTGTTTGTATTAGAGACTTTATCAGTTATTATTCAGATATTTTCGGTGGTTGTGTTTGGTAAGAGGGTATTTTTGATGAGTCCTATACATCATCATTTTGAGAGGCTTGGTTGGAGTGAGGGAGATATAGTTAAGTGTTTTTGGATAGTTGGTTTTATGCTTAGTTTATTAGCGCTTATATATGGTGTTTGGTTATAGTTAGTCTTATGGCTAGCTTTTTTGGTAGTTATTGTTATTTTATTGTAATTTGTATTAATAGATGGGGGTTATGAAGAGGGTAGATTGGATATTACTTATAAGTATTATTGTTATATTCTGTTTTGAAATGTTACGGAATAGTTGACAAATATTGATTTTATTGTTAAAATATTCAACTAAGAAAGTGGGGATATTATGACAGTAGAACAAATTATTAAGGAAATTAATGATGCTAAGAGTAAAGGTGTTGTTACTGCAGGATTAAATATTTTTGATGGTTTGGATGAATATGAGCCTTCCGATGCTTTAAGAGGACAAGTTGAATATACTTTTGAGATATATGATGAGTATGTTAAAAGAGTTGTTAGTTTAGGAGAAGATTTTCAAAAGAAATACTTAAGAGCACTTAAGAACTCTGATATTGTGGATAATCAGTCTATTGAGAAAGAGGATTCTTTATTAATTAGTATATATCGTACTTTAAATAAAGATAGTGCTTTAGATTTGCTTGTTCGTAATTATGGAAAAAAACTTACTGTTGATAAATTTACTTTTATTCATGATATTTTATTAGATGGAACATCTAGTGAAGATAAGAAGGGGTTAAGAACTGATGATATGAAATATGTTGGTAGAATTGATGAGTGTGGTAAGAGACATATTGATTATTTTCCTATTCTTCAAGAAGAGATAGGTATGGCGATTGAAAAATTTATTATGTATTACAATAGCCATATTAGTGTTGATGATATTTATGATGCAACTTGTCAGCCTATAATATATAATGGTTTAATAGCAGCATTTCAGTTATTTAATGATGGAAATTCTAGGTATGGTAGGTTATTTCAGAATATTGAGTATTGGGGGAAGGTTAATCAGTTATTAGATGTTAAGATAAATAAGCCACTTGTATATATTTCTCGTCAATGCTATCCTTATCGTGGAGAGGCTAGGGGTTTAATTAAAGATATTGTTGTTTGTAATAGTAAGGAGTCTTGGGATAAGTGGATAAGATTTAATTTGAAAAGGATTCAAGATAATATTTATAAGGGTGAAGATAATATAAGAGTTTTGAGTCGTAAGATTAGATAATAAGGTTTATTAAAATAATTAGTTTTTTTAATAGGCTTTTTTTAGTGTAAATATTTTATATTTTCTGTATAATTTGTAAGTTAGATATAATATAGTTAATAAAAGTTGTTATGAGAAGCGGGTATAGTTTCTTTAGTGATAAGAAGTTATAGTATATAGTTAGTCTTATGGCTAGCTTTTTTGGTAGTTATTGTTATTTTCTGTCATATATATTAATAGATGGGAGTGGGGGTTATGAAGAGGGTAGATTGGATATTACTTATAAGTATTATTGTTATTTCTTTATTTGGTGTTATTATGATATATTCAGCATCTTATGTATGGGCTTTATATAAATTTAATGATGCGTATAGGTTTGTTAAAATGCAGGGGTTATTTTTAGTTGTTGGTTTTGTTATTATGTATGTTACTTTAAAAATTCCTTATACTAAGTATTTGAGTAAAGCTAATGTTATATTTGGTATTTGTTTTATATTACTTATATTAGTATTGATTCCTGGTATTGGGACTGTTAGGAATGGTAGTAGGAGTTGGTTTGGGATAGGGAGTTTTGGTATTCAACCTAGTGAATTTACTAAATTAGGAATGATTATATTTACATCTAAGTATTTATCTCGAAATGAGAAAGAACTTAGGGATATTAAAAGAGGGGTATTACCTATATTAGTTATTTTAATGTTGGTGTTTGGTCTTATTATGCTACAGCCTGATTTTGGTACTGGGGTTATTATTGTTATGTCAATAGTGGTGTTGCTTTTTGTTAGTGGGGTTAAGATGGGATTTTTTGTTAAGATTGGTTTTTTAGGATTACTTGGTATTGCTGGTCTTATTGTTGTGGCACCTTATAGATTAAAGAGAATATTATCTTTTATTGATCCTTGGAGTGATCCTTTGGGGAGTGGTTTTCAGATTATACAGAGTTTATATGCAATAGGGCCTGGTGGTTTATTGGGATTAGGGTTTGGTAATAGTATTCAGAAACATTTTTATCTTCCAGAGCCTCAGACTGATTTTATATTTAGTATTATATCTGAAGAATTTGGTTTTATGGGTGTAGTTATTGTTGCTAGTTTATTTATGGTAATTATATATAGAGGGTTTAGGATAAGTAAGAATTGTGAGAATAGGTTTGGTAAGTATTTAGCTTTTGGCATTACTTTTCAACTTGCTTTTCAGACTTTACTTAATTTAATGGTAGTAGTGGGATTAATTCCTGTTACGGGGGTTACTTTGCCATTTCTTTCTTATGGGGGATCTAGTTTACTTATTACGATGTTAGGTATGAGTATTTTACTTAATATTAGTAAGTATAATTATGACTAGTTTTGTACCCACTTTTACTAATTAACTTAAAGTCTTCTTTTCAATTCACTTGTGCAGACTTTCTGATTATCGGTTCAACTCTTATAGATGTTGGTTGTTTTCTTTAAATATTGTTTTTATTTCATATTGATTTATAGTTTTATTGAATTTAATCTTTATTTTTTAGCCATAATATTTTATGAAATAGTAAATGTAAAATAAATTTAAAAGCAATATATTTTCTTGTAGGAAAATATATTGACATTTATGCTTGCTTGTTTTATAATTATAATGGGTGATGAAACTATGATAAAAAGAGAAAGATATTTAACTAAAATTAGAGAGTTTTATGATGTAGATTTAATAAAAGTTATTACAGGGATTAGAAGATGTGGTAAATCAATATTATTAAAACAAATAATTGAAGAATTAAAAGAATTTGGTATTAAAGAAGAAAATATTATATATATTAATTTTGAAGATGTTGAGTATTCATTTATAAAAAATTATTTAGATTTAAATAAGTATGTTAAAGAAAAAATAAAAAACGATGAAAAATACTATTTATTTTTTGATGAAATTCAAAATGTAGATAAGTGGGAAAAGGTAATTAATTCATTTAAGGCTACTTTAAATGTATCTTTATTTATAACTGGTTCTAATTCTAATTTATTATCTAGTGAGCTTTCTACATTATTATCTGGTAGATATATATCATTTAAAATTGCACCATTTTCTTTTTCGGAGATTGTAGCGCTTAGAAATATAAGTGGGAAAAATGAACTAGAAGATGCTTTTAATGATTATCTATTATGGGGTGGTATGCCACAAAGGTTTGAATTTAAATCAATTGATGGCACAAAAACATATTTATCTGATTTATTTGACGCTATTGTTTTAAAAGATATTGTTAAAAGGCATTCAATTAAAAATATTAATTTGTTTCAAAGGGTGATGGAATATTTGGTAACTAATCCAAGTCAAACATTTTCTCCTACTAATATGATTAATGAATTTACAAAAGAGAAAATTCCAATTTCATCTAAAACAATATATGAGTGTTTAGATTATGCAGAGTCATCTTTTTTAATGTCAAGGGTATCTACTTATGATATAAGAGGTAAAAGGATATTGTCTAGGAAGGATAAATATTATTTAGTTGATTTAGGGTTAGGTCAAATATTAAATATTAATAAGAAAACGCAATTTGGTGCATATTTAGAAAATATTGTTTATAATGAACTTATTTGTCGTGGTTATAATGTTAGTATTGGTAATAATAATGGGAAAGAAATAGATTTTATTGCAGTAAAACATAATCAAAAAGAATATTATCAAGTAACTTATGAGTTATCTAATAAAAGTATTGAGGAAAGAGAATTTGGTGCTTATGATAATATAGATGATAATTATCCAAAATATGTAATTTCTACAGATAAATTAGATTATTCACAAAATGGAATTATTCATAAAAATATTATAGATTGGTTATTGGAAAGTAAATAAATTTTGATATAAATATAGAAGTATCTATAATAGAAAATTCAACATCTATAGTAGGGATTTACTTAAGAATAAAGAATTTAATGATATTATTAGATAGTACTACTACCAATAATAATTAAAGTGTGAAAAAGAATTAAAAGGGAATCATCAAGAAAAGTAAAAGGTTATTATAAATTTGAAAAAACTAGCAGAATTTTATCAAAAGTTAAAAAATGCGAGTATTAATATAATGTTTGAAGGATTGAAGTTACATATGAAGAAGATAATTTGTTAAGTATATAGAACGAACAAAGTTTCTTTAACCCAAAAATAAGTACGGTAGCAACTATCGGATTTTAAGTCTGTGGAGAATTCTGGTTACAGAGTCTATGAAGCAGAAACACTTTACCGTGAGGTAAAGTAGTTAAATAATTAATTATTTAACCTTTGTTCTGTATTATAATGTAAATAGAGGAGGATTAGTTATGAGTTTAGTTGTTAATATTTATTATACAGGAGAGAATGGTAGTGCTAGAGAATTTGTTAAGGAAATGATTAGCAGGGGGATTGTTGATAGAGTACGTGCTGAAGAGGGGAATAAGAGGTATGAATATTTTTATCCAGAGAATGATAAAGAGACTGTTTTATTGATTGATTGTTGGGATAGTTTGGAAGCATTGGATTTACATCATAAATCACCGATGATGAAGAATATCGCAGAGTTAAGAGATAAGTATAATCTTAAGATGAAAGTGGAACAATATAGTGAGTTTAATGGAAATATTAAGAATTTTGAGGATATAATAAGAGAAAGAACTGCTACTAGGAAGTTTAAGGAAGATAAGGTTGATAAGGATAAGATAAATAAGATATTAGAAGCTGGTAGAGTAGCGCCTACGGCTAAGAATATGCAACCTGTAAAGATATTAGTAGCGTATTCAGATGATGCTTTAGAGAAAATAGATAAGGTTAGTCCTTGTAGGTATGGGGCACCTGTGGTTTTGGTTGTTTGTAGTGATAAGAGTATTGCTTGGAGTAAGGGTGGGGATTCTACTTATGAGATGGATGCTTCTATAGTTGCTACGCATATGATGTTAGAGGCTACTAATATTGGGGTTGATAATATATGGATAAAGATGTTTGATAAGAATGAGTTAAAGAGGGTATTTAATTTAGATGATAATACTTGTCCTATTTGTTTAATTCCTATTGGATATAAGGCAGATGATTATAAAGGTAATCCAATGCATATGGTGAGAAGGGAATTAAAGGATATGGTAGAGTTTATATAAATATATAAGGAATTAATATTAGTTCTTTTTCTTTATTTATAAGAGGATAGTGATTATATGAAGAAGTGGTTATTAATAGTGGTAGTTATGGGGGTTGTTTATGTAATAGTTATGTTTTTATATTATTTTAATATTATACCTCATAGGATGTATAGTAATGATGACTTTGATATTGATACTTATGTTAGTGATGTTGATATGGATAATGATGGTATTGATGATCAAAGAGATATATTAGAAAGTGTTAGGGAGTATATTGCTACTAAGCCTAAGTATAAGAGTAAGTATTATGAAGGGGGATATCCTGATGATGGTTATGGGGTGTGTACTGATGTTGTGGCTTTTGGTCTTTTGGGAGCAGGATATGATTTGAGGGAATTAGTAAATGAAGATATATTAAATAATTATGATAGGTATGATATAGATGCTGTTGATAAGAATATTGATTTTAGGAGAGTTAAGAATTTAGAGGTATATTTTTCTTATAATAGTATTCCTCTTACTTTAGATATTTATGATATTAGTAGTTGGCAAGGTGGGGATATTGTTATATTTAATAATCATATTGGTATTGTATCTGATAAGAGAAATAGAGATGGTATTCCTTTTGTTATTCATAATGCTAATCCTTATCAACTTGATTATGAAGAAGATATTTTAAAGTTAAGGAGTGATATAGTTGGGCATTATAGGGTTAGTTAATATATTTTAGATAATAATATTTTCTTTTGATTATAGATAATTGTGATTTGTTAACAAAAATAATATACAAAAATACGATTTTTAATATTGACATATTAAGGGAAAGGTGATAGTATACAATGCTAAGAGGGACAGTATGTAATAAGTTATATGTTAATCAACGGGAATAATACATTATTTGTTCCTTTACCATTATAAGGGTGGTGGTTGAAATATTTTTTGCTTTATTATTAAATCATAAAAAATAAGTGCTATAGTTTTAAGGAGAGTGATATTTATGGCAAGAAAAACATTATCAGATTTTAATTATGATTATCAAGCATATGCTAATTATTTAGAATCTGCTGAGTGTGCAAATGATGACGGATATGATACTTATGTGGATCATAAAGGAAATATTTATGAATCTGATGACTGGACAAAAGGTCATGGTCATAGAAATGTTTATAATGGATATAATCGTGACAAAAGCGATAATAGAAGTAAGGGCAGAGGTTGGAAAAATCCTTGGTTAAAATATGCTGAAAAGTTGAATTTAACTCCTGTAGAAATTGAATTTTTAAGTGAACTATATGGTTATAGACAAAGTGATCAAATTAGTAAACTTGAAAAAAATAACTCATTATCTAAAAAAAGATAAGAAATTAAAATAATAAAGTAAAAATAAATTTATATGGAAAATATTT
>CASEAD010000135.1 GCA_949285775.1 uncultured bacterium | reverse complement strand
TGAATTTTGAAAGCTAATATTCTGTATTTTATTAATACCACCAAATAAGTAATCTTTAAAATCCCAATTAATAGTAAGTAAATACTTAAATATATGTATATTAGATTTTATTGCAAGTAGGTTAATGGTTTCTTGGAATGTATATAGTAATAAGGTCGTTATTACGGCAATTATAGTATTATTAAATATTACGCTTACTCCAAAGCAAATAGTTAGTATCATAAGTAATAATGGCAAGTTATATATAATTCTAATAAGCATATATATAAATATATTATATGTAACAATCGTATTAGTGCTATAACTATAAGTAGCAACTTTCATAGTAAGACTTTCAAAGCCAAATAAGTAGCCACCTATTATTAATTCCATTATTATAGTAAGTAATATTGTTAGTAATAAAATTATAATTGATGATAGATACTTACTTAATAATATTTTACTCCTACTAAAGGGTTTTATCAATAGTAATTTTATGGTTCCTTTGGTAAATTCTTCACTTACTATAGATCCCGCTACTAAGAGAATTACAATTATGATAAATAATTGATAGTCTTCTATAATAGTTCTTAGTAAATAATTCAAATTATTTTCTTTATTTAGATTTACTTTATTATCAATAATATATTTGCTAATATTAAGATTACTTACTGTTTCATTATACTCGATTTTGTCTAAATAATCAAGTTTAGATATATCATCGTAATTTGTTAATTTTTCTTTGTTATCTATATAATTTAATAAAGCATCATTTAGATAATTTATTCCATAATCTATGTTATTTTCTATTCTTATTTCTAATATTTCTAATTCTTTTTGATAATTATTTAAAAGATTTTCTTGTTCTTGGTTATTGTTTAGTTCTTGTATTTTACTATTTAGTTCATTTCTTTCTATTTGGATAAAGTATTTCCAATCGTTATTATTAAATTTAGTTAGTTTTTCATTATAAGTATTATTGTAATATTCTCTCTTTTCTGGGTTGTTATCTATGTAGGTGTAATAGTTAACATTATATATATCATTATATAAGTAATCTATTTTGTTATATTGCCAAGTTTTTGGGAGATAATTATTTTTTATATTTAATAAGTCTAACTCTGTTTTTAGAGTGATATAATCTTCATTATTATAAGAATCATATTCTAGTAATTTACTTTCTATTTTATTTATTTCACTAGTATTATCTTTATTATAGTCATTTATGTAATAGCCTTCTTCATCATAATCTATTTTATATAAAATGTTATTAATTAGGCAAAAGATAAATAAAAGTATCCAAACGATATAAATTCCTTTTTTATGAAATATTTTTTTTAATTCTATTATTATTAGTTTAATCAATGATGTTTCCTCCTGTATAATCTAGGAATATATCTTCTAGTGTTTTTAAATCTTTTTTTATTTCATAAATATTTATATCATTTAATATTATAGCTTTTATTATGTTACCTATTTTATTATCGTTACTAATAACTCTAATATGATTATTATCTATTACATCATAATTCTCTAAAATATTATTCATATTTGTATTACTTACTTCTATTATATAACTAATGTCATCATTTTTGTTTTTTAAGTCTAACATAGTAGTACTGCATGTGATTCTTCCGCTTTTAATAATACATACTTTATTGCAGAAAGACTCTAATTCTCTTAAGATATGGCTGGAGACTATGATAGCCATTTTTTCTTCTTTAGCAAGTTTTATTAATAGATTTCTCATTTCGTTAATTCCTTCAGGATCAAGACCGTTAGTGGGTTCATCTAATATTAATAATTTTGGTTTATGTAAGATAGCTTGCGCTATTCCTAGTCGTTGTTTCATTCCCAAAGAATATTTTTTTACTTTATCATTAATTCTGTTAGTTAGTCCTACTAACTGTACTACTTCATCAATTCTAGATTTTGTTATTTTATATATATTTGCAGATATTAGTAGGTTGTCATAACCTGTCATATATAGATACATATCAGGATTTTCTATAATTGCTCCTACTTTACTTATTGCCCTTTTAAAGTTTTTATTTATATTAATTCCATTAATTTCTACTTTTCCTTTAGTAAGATTCTCTAGTCCTAATATAAGTTTAATGGTTGTAGTTTTTCCTGCTCCGTTAGGTCCTACAAATGCTAAGATATCTCCTTCGTATAAATCTAGGGAAAAGTTATTTATTATTTCTTTTTTTCCTATTTTTTTACATATATTATCGCATTTCAATACAATATTAGGCATATTTCTCCTTTCATTGCATTGTCTAAATATCTGATAATATTATACTATATATTATAATAAAATAATTTAAATTAACTAAAAAGAACTAGAAATTTCTAGTTAATTTTATTTAACATTTAAAATATAAGGGTCATTTACTGTTCCGTTTCCTTCGGTAACTACTATATTGTTCTTAAGAGATATAGAAGGTCTGACGCCAATATTGGTATTGCTAGGATTGGTTGTAATAAGGGTTCCAGTAGAATTTAGTATTGTTATATCAGGTTTATTAACTATAAACGCAGTAGGTGTACCAAGCCACCAATCACTTCCGGTATAAAGGTAATAAAAATTATTTTCTGTGATTCCACCACCCGCAAATACTGCCTCGTCTGCAGTTAGTAACCCTACGGGATAATCCAAGTCTCCATTTCCGTTTTTGTTGCTTACTGTAAAGTTATCCATTTCTCCAACGCAACTAAAACTTGGCTGATACAAATAAAATCTCCCCATAGCTCCAAATAATAAATCAGTTCTTGTGTTTCCACCGTCTCTATTCCATCCTCCTAATTGATATATACTTCTATCATTACACCATATAGTGTCTTCTATATATCCAGAATATCCTTTTTGTTCTATATTGTTATAATACCAGTAATCTAGGGTTCCACTTGTGGTATTATTGCCTTTTATTGTACTACTTGTTACATTATTGTCAAGCGCGTCTTCTAATTTTTTTCCATTAGTAAGTGTTATATAATACATTGTACTACTACTTGTATAGAATACATAATATACTGATGAGCAAGTAGTTCCACCTAGACATGTATAATGATAATTGTTTAAACCACCATTATAAATACTAGACCAATCATTTGATGATATAGTATCTACTAATGTATATGTACCATT
>CASEAD010000134.1 GCA_949285775.1 uncultured bacterium | reverse complement strand
CATTTTTGGCAATATCTACACTTACCATTACTATTAGTCCAATTGGTACAACAATACGTACTATATTAATTAATTCACTTATAAACAATATAACTTTTAAAACACTACTTGTGTCACAAAACTCTCTTAAAAACAGCATACTCTCCTCCTAAGGTATTCATTCTATGAGTAAATTATAGCATAGTTGAATACCTAAAATCAAGATAGTAAAATATTATTTAAAAAAATATACCTTAATTTTAAGATATATTTTATTTTTCAGGATTATCATTTGCAATTAATTCTAGTTGAGACTCTATTAAGGCTTTTATTTTAGCTCTATAAACATTATAATTTTTCTTTAATAATTCATATTCTTGTTCAGTTTTTTGGGCGTTTACTAGTGCTTCATGAACTATAGCATTAGCATTTTCTTTTGCTTCTTTTATAATTAAATTAGCTTCTTCTTTGGCTAATTCTTTCATTTTATCCGTTGTTTCTTGTGCTGCTATTAAGGCTTTGCTTACTTTAGAATCAATATTATTACTTGGGTTATTATATGTTGCTTGTTTTTTTAAGGTTTCTAGTTGTTGTAGATAATTATTGTTATCCGCACTTAGCTTTTCTAGTTTTTTTATAACAATGTCAATGAAGTTATTTACTTCTTCAATATTATAGCCTTTATTTACAATGCTAAAACGTTTCATAGTTCACACATCCTTCAAATTACCACTCTAAATAATCATCATTTTTGTTTTTTTTACTTTTATCGTCGTCATCCGTTATAGCCCCTTCTACATTAACATTTTTAGGAGTACATAGAAATATTCCGGCTCCTATTTTTTGTAAATCTCCACCTAAAGCATACACAGTTCCACTTAAGAAATCAACGATTCTTTTTGCTTGATCTGGAGTTACTCTTTTCATATTTACAACAACCGTATTTTTTTTCTTTAAATGATCAGCAATTTGTTGGCTTTCTGAATAGGCACGAGGTTCTAATAAAATCATTTTTCCATTATTATTAGTAGTTTCTTCTTTGCTGCCCTCTACTTCTTCTTCATCTTCTTCGGTATCTGCGAACATCGTTTTAAATTTACTTAATGCCATAATGGGTCATCCTCCTATCTTTGTTATAATTTGATTTTATCATATTTTTTTTTAAAATACAACTTATTTTCTATATTTACAGTTGTTTTTTAATTTATTGTAAATAAAAAGATACTATTTAAAGTATCAGCATTTATTTAATTTATTTTTCTATTTTTTGTTCTCCTTTATAGTATCCACATTTTGGACAAGCTCTGTGAGATCTAATCATTTCGCCACAATTTGAACATTTTACTAGGTTATTAGCTTTTAATGCGTCGTGAGCTCTTCTTTGATTTCTTCTAGTTTTGCTTACTTTTCTAAATGGAACTGCCATATTATCACTCCTTCCTTGAATTAAATTTACTTGCTAATTCTGCAAATGGAGAGTTATCACTATTATTATTTAATTGTTCTTCAGTAATAAGTCGCCATCCATTCCCTTTTAAAGATATATTTTTATTTTTTTCATTTATAGCTTTTAAAGGAATTTCTACTAGAATATTTTGCCATAAAAATGAACTAATATCAAGATTATTTTTGATAATTTTTAGATTATTATCTAAATTATTATCAAATTCGCTGAATTTTTCGTTGATTTCAATTTTAAAATCATAATTTACGTCCTCTAATGTTATGTCATCGGGTAAGACCATCGTGCCAGTTAAGTTTCCGCTTATCTGAAATTTACCATCATATAGTTCTGTTATGGAACCTATAAATTTAACATTTTGTAATTTTCTGATGGAACTTTTTTTTAGATAGTCTTCATTAAAATTTACATCAATATTTATTTCTATAACATCTGTTTGTTTAGTTAGTAGTTTTGTTAAATCAATTTCCATAATAATCACCAACTATATAATTATATAATATATTTAATTAAATATCAAGATTTAACTAAAAAAGGAATTTATATTTCCTTACTTTCTTGAGACATATTTACCGTCTTTAGTGGATACAATTATTTCTTCTCCTTCATCGATAAATAATGGAACTTTAACTAATAAGCCAGTTTCAATAATTGCATCTTTAGTCGCATTAGTTGCTGTATTGCCTTTTATTGCAGGTTCAGTATTTGTTATCTTGTAATCTACTTTTTCTGGTAATTCTATTCCAAGCATTTCATTTTTATAGAAAATAAGTATTACTTCTAAGCCTTCTTTTAGGTATTTTACTTCATTTTCTATTTGGCTTTTATTTAGTTCTATTTGTTCATATGTATCCATGTTCATAAAACTATAAATATCTCCGGTAGAATATAAATATTGCATTTTTTGTTTTTCAACATGAGCAGTAGGAATTTTTATACCTGAATTGAATGTATATTCTGCTATGGAACCGGTTCTTAAATTTCTTAGTTTAGCTTTGACGATAGCAGCGCCTTTACCGGGTTTTACATGTTGAAATTCTAAAACTTGATATATATTTCCTTCATATTCAATAGTTACTCCATTTTTGAAATCATTGACATTTATCATTGTTACACCTCCATGTATTTATAATTTATTTGCTTTCTTTATGTTCTGTTGTCTTACGACATTTTGGACAATATTTATTTAAATTTAGTTTTTCTGTAGTATTTTTAGTATTTTTTTCAACTCTGTAGTTTATTTCTTTACATTCACTACATTTTAAACTTACTAAGACTCTATTTTCATTTTTCTTTGCCATAATTTGCCTCCTTTTTAATACGTATGCATGTATTATATCATATTATTTATTAATTTCAAAGTATTTATTTACAATTTGTGATGATAATCTTCTGTTTATAGAGCTAGTTGTTTCTGCGTTTGCCACTGCTACGTCAGGACTTACTACAACGATACTCATTGTTGGGTTATCATAAGGGGCATACCCTACGAAGCTTGTAGTTATTGTTTCAGTGTCAACAACACCGTCTTCATCTGTATCGATGAAACTTTGACTGGTTCCTGTTTTTCCGGCTCCAATACTTTGATAATTTCCCATATAGGCTGTTCCTAAGCCAAAGGATACAACTGCTCTAAAGCCTTCTTGTACTCTATTCATATATTTTTCTTCTACATCAACGGTTCCTAGTTCTACTTTTTCGGCAGTATATATTTTTTCACCAAATGTTTCTCCTTCTTCTTCGCTTGGTTTATATACTTCTTTTAATAAATATGGTTGATATCTGGTGCCACCATTGGCAATTGTATTTATGTATTGTGATATTTGGATAGGTGTATAGGTATCATATTGGCCAATAGAGAAATCTAATAAGTGTCCTGGTAGGGTGGACGTTCCTGAGTATCCTAAACTTTCTACTGGTAGATCTATTCCTGTTAAGACTCCTAAGCCAAATGAAGCGTACATATCTCGGTATTTTTGAAAAGCTGATTCATCTAAAACTAGGGATTCATTATATCTATAATTACCATTTCCAACTTTAATGGCAATTTTAAATTGATATACATTAGATGAATATGCTAAGGCACTTATATCATTAATATATCCTAGGTTTTCCCATGAACATTTTTCTGGTGTTGCTTTGATTTTAATGCATTCATCCATTTGATACTCTCCTATTTCGATAGCACCATATTTATATCCTACTAGCATAGATGCTCCTTTAACAATTGATCCTGAAGTTACTGACATTGTTACTATTCCTGGGGTGTAGTCAGTTACATAATAATTTCCATTTTCATCTTCTTTTACTTGTTTTCCTGCCATTGCTAAAATTTCACCTGTTTGGGGGTCGGATACTATAGCAAAGCTATGATCGTAATATGTGGTATTGGCTTCATACTTGGTTGTTAATACTTCGGTTGCTAAGGTCTCTTCTAAATATTGTTGCAAGTCAATATCGATAGTAAGGACGATATCGCTTCCTCTTTTTCCTTCACTAACTAATTCATAATTATTGTCTGATGTAACTTTATAGGTTGCTTTAGTACCTTTTAAATAGCTTTCATATTGATATTCTAAATAACTTATTCCTACTCTATCGTCTAGGCTATAACCATTTTCTAGATAATAATCAGATAGTTCTTCTGGAATTCCTTGTGATGAACTTGATACATTACCTAGAATTGATCTAAATACATCGCCATATAAGTATACTCTTTCCCAATCTAACTTAGTATTAAATCCTGATAGATTATCTATATTTTCACTTATAAGAGCGTATTCTTCATCTGTAACATCAGTATTTTTTATTATTTTTTCACTATAAGAGTATCCTTTATTCATTAGATAATATATATATGCGGTCTCTTTATCTCTTTCGTCATAAGCACTTAACTCTTCTTCTGTTATTCTTTCATATATTAAGTCTACAATATCATCGTCAGTTAACTTTCTTTCTTGATATTTTTGGTATTCTTCGTCAGTTATTTTTGCTTCGGCAGTTTCTAGGTTATTATAGTACCAGAATGTCTTTAGCATGTTTTCTGATAGTCTACTGTAATCAACTTCAATCATATCAGCTATAGTATATGCTAATTCTATTTCTTTGGTTGTTGTAATTCCACTTTCCTTTTTGTAATATATGGTTTTTACGGCTTCATTATCTACAAGTAGTTTATAATTTCTGTCATATATTCTTCCTCTTGGAGCAGAAGTACTTTCTATTACTATTTCTGTAGAAGCAATTAAATCTTCGTTATATTTTTCGTTATCTAATACTTGAACTTGAAATAATCTACCTATTATGGTGGCAAAAAATATAATGATAATAACAGTTAGAAAAATATATCTTTTTTCAATTATATCTGGTAAGTATCTAGAGTTTTGTTTAGTTGGGGTATTTAGAGGTTTTATGGGTGTTTTTTTAATATTTTTTTTAGCTTTGGTAGTTTTATTTATTGGGCCTTTTTTAGTGATAGATACTACTTTTTCTTTTTTGGTTGGTTTTTGTTTTTTATTTAATGGTTTATGTTTATAAAAAATACTTGAGCCTTTTAATTTTATTTTTTTATTTTTATTCATTTTTTCCTCCTAACTATTATACGAAGTAATTTTATTATATCAAAAACAATTATAGAAAACAATTAAATTATAATATTTTATATAT
>CASEAD010000133.1 GCA_949285775.1 uncultured bacterium | reverse complement strand
TAATATTAATAAATAATTGTATAAACGAAACCAAAAAAGACACCAAAACACTTATTAATATTCTTAAAACAATAGGACTAATATTCCTAATGCTAGTATGGAGCTATATACCAATGACTATTATGTATATGTTAGGAATTGATTATAACACTTTTTCTCAAAGTGCTAAAACACTTTACATCTTTATTTGTGATATAGCATTAATATTAATTTTAATGTTTATATATCATAAAGACTTAAAAAGAAATTTTAAAAATTATTTTAATAAGAATTTTTCTTCCAACCTAAAATTATCTTTCCGCTACTGGGGAATAGGACTCGCAGTAATGATTATAAGTAATATGCTCATAAGCTTATTAAACCCAGGAACAACTTCCGCTAACGAAGAAGCAGTAAGAAGTTTAATTGATGTTGCGCCATATCTTATGGCCTTCGAATTAATTATATATGCCCCAATCGTCGAAGAATTAATATTTAGAAAAAGCTTTAAAGACATAACTAATAATAAATATATATATATATTATTAAGTGGACTTGTTTTTGGAGGAATGCACGTTGTTAGTTCTATATCTTCAATATATGATTTACTATATTTAATTCCTTATAGTTCCTTAGGAATAGCCTTTGCTTACCTTTACCATAGAACTGATAATATATTCTCTACTATTACTGCCCATTCAATACATAACACTTTATCTCTAGTTCTTTACCTAATAGGAAGTACATCTATCTAATGAAAAAAATACTTTATTATATACTTCTTATTCTTTTAATTTTATTTATTATTCTAATCTACAGCAGATTTATTGGTACTATTGGACTAAAAACAAACGAAATACCCATTACAACTATTAATATACCAGAAAGTTTCAGTGGTCTAAAAATAGTCCATTTTGCTGATATTCACTATAAAAAAATAATAACTGAAGACAGAATAAAAGAACTAGTATCAGAAATAAATAAATTAAAACCCGATATAGTCTTATTCACAGGAGATCTATTAGATAATGATTATAATCTAACTAACAGTGATATTAATTTTTTAATAGAAGAATTATCTAAAATAGAATCTACTTATGGAAACTACAGTATTATAGGAGATAACGATTATAATAAAATAGATACTATTAAAAACATATATATCCAAAGTAACTTTATCTTACTAGATAATAATTATACCATAATAACTAACCAATATAACGATAAAATATTTATAGGAGGACTATCAACTTATACCTATAATAACGCTAATATAAATGAAGTAATGGAGTATTTTAATGATAATGAAAATATAAATTACAAAATAATCATGATTCATGAACCCGACTATATAGACACTATTATAAATAACTATAGCAATATTAACTTAATATTATCTTCACATTCTCTTAACGGATCTATTAATATACCTATTATAAAACAACTACTCTTACCAGCTGGCGCTACTAAATACTACAAACCATATTATAAAATAAACAATACCGATATATACATATCTAGCGGTATAGGCGTTAATAATATTAACTTTAGATTATTTAATCCCCCATCAATCAATTTTTATCGTATCAGAAAAAGCTCATAAAAGCTTTTTTTAGTTTTCTTAATTTAAAAGACTCTATTATGAAAATAACAACAAAAAATAACCCATACAAAAAAGGTTATTTAAGTTAATATTTATCAATTCCAAGAAATTTTTATTCCATATTATTATAAGTATCATTAGAAATACTACTATCTCCCATATCATTAGAAACAATATCATCATCAGTAGTAGTAACATCATCAGTATTACTACCCATATCACTATCTATTATGTCTTCACTAACCGTATCGTCAATAATATCACTTGTATCATTATCTTGATTAATATAATCCTCTTCATTATAATCTATATCACTATCATCATATAACTCATCATTAGTACCATAATCGGTATCCACATTATTATCAACATTATCTATAATACTAATATTAGCACTAATAAATATACTAACCCCAATCACTATTAAAATAATACCCACTAAAATATTCAAGAAATATGATCTAGCATAATTTCTAATATTTATATTCTTATTATCAAAAGATTTAATAAGCAAAACAATAAGACCTATAATAGGAATAGAAAATAATATAGTATGCCCAAAATAAGACCAAGCAGAAACAACCTTAACATTATCTCCCACACCACTACTAACATTATTATCATTTAAAATATTAGTAGCACTATTAATATTATTCCCCTCTTTTATTGTATCAATATTATTTGTAGTAGAACCTACATCATTACTCTGAACTTCCATACCATTACTAGCATTATTACTTACTACATTATTTGGGTTAACATTATTAACCTGATTAGGTGGACTTACTACATTACCAGTTACAGCAGTAACACCATTTTGATTGTTATTATTAACTACATTATTTGGGTTAACATTATTAATAGCAGAATTATTATCAAATATACTACCAT
>CASEAD010000132.1 GCA_949285775.1 uncultured bacterium | reverse complement strand
CCGACCTATCGCTTAGGAGGCGATTGCTCTATCCTGCTGAGCTATGAGGACAGTAAAGTATTAATAAATAATACTTAATATTTTTCTTTTGTGTATTAATTATATCATATATTTGATAAAAATCAATATAAGAAAAAATAAATTACTTATTAAATAACTTATTTTCTCCATAAACTTTAGATGATATTAATCCTATACCTATTATAAATATTATTATAGATAATATTGCTAGTAGTTTATTTTTATAAGATAGGGTGTTATCAACATTTATTTCGTCTGATGTGGTATTTTGGGCTTTTTCTTCTGCTAATTCTTCTTCAGTCTTTTTTTCGTTATACATTACAACATCAACATTAGTGTCTTCTACTTCAAAAGTTATACTTTCTTCATTTAATTTGTATTCATCTGATGCTATTTCTTGTTCTAGAGTATATGTTCCTGATTTTAAATTAGATATTGTATAGGCTTCTTCAGTAGTTATCCAACTATCTACTTCTTCTCCTGTGGCACTTCTTACTGTTAGAGTAGCACCACTAATAAATTCTTCTGTTTCTTTATCAAGTAAGCTTATGCTTGCTTGGTAATATATTTCATTATTAGTAGTATTAGAATTATCTTCTTCCCAATCTGAATCTTGGTTTACTAAGCCTCTTATTACTAATGCTATTGCAACTACTATTAAAATAATTACTATATATCTTATAATATCTTTTATCATATACAAAACCTCCCATTAATTTGGTTATATATGTTAACACTTTATTTAACTTGTGTCAAATTTATAAACTATATAGTAACAAATTTGGCTATAAATAGAAAATAGATTAATAAATAACTTATTAATCTATACTATTATATCTCTTTATAATTCTATCTTTACCTAATAATCTCATTATTTCATATAAATCTGGAGTCATAGATTTAGAAGTTAGGCTTACTCTTAATACTGTTGATATATCTGTAATATTGCCTTTATAATTATCTGGGTTATTTTTATAATCTTTCATATTAGAAGCATATCCTAATTCGTCACATAATAATTTAATGTTATTAAACCAGGTTTCTTTATCAGATAAATCTAGGTATTTTTCTATATATAAATTTAATATTTCTTTTATGTCTTCAATATTAGTTATTTTTTGATAACCATATGTTTTTTCTTTACTGTTATATATACTATCATACATATACCAAATATTATTTTCTATATCACTATATTTAGCAATATCTTTTCTTGGTTTTTTTTGTTCTCTTTCTATGTTTAGAATATTTTTATAGTATTCTGGGTTATATTCAATTAATTCTTTTAAGGATTTTGAATAAATACAAGCCCAGTCATAAGAATATTTATATAATTCTTCTTTAGTCATTTTAGATATTACTGTTTTAGATATATTTTCTAGTTTATCTAAATCATATAATCCACCTGATGACGACATTTTTTTAGGATCATAAGTAAAATCTAGGAATGTTTTATCGGGATTTGCTGTATGCCATTGTTCATAGTTAGTATTAATTATTGTCATTAATGATTCTATTACGGCTTCTGTTGGGTAGCCTAATTCTTGGTAGTAGCTCATAGAAGCTTCGGGGTCTTTTCTTTTACTTATTTTTCTTATTTTATCGTTTTCTTTTTTCATTATTAATGGGGTGTGGATATATTTAGGTGGCTCAAAACCAAAAGCGTTAAACATTTCTAAATGTCTTGGTACGGAACTTAACCATTCTTCTCCTCTTACTACGTGAGTTGTTCCCATTAAATAATCGTCAACGACGTGGGCAAAATGATAGGTAGGTAGGCCATCTTTTTTCATTATTACATCATCTAAATCGTTTTCTGGCATAAATATTTTTCCTTTAACTAAATCATCAAACTTAAATCTTTTTTCGGGGTCACCCATTGATTTAAATCTAACGATAAAGTCTTTACCTTTTTTTATTCTTTCCGCCATTTCATCTAGTGATAAGTTTCTGCAAGTAGCGTATCTTCCGTAGTAGCCTGTTCTTACTTTGAAAGCTTCTTGTTCATGTCTTACTTCATCTAATGTTTCTTTAGAGCAAAAGCAAGGGTAAGCTCTACCTATTTCTATTAAATGTTTAATAAATGTTTGATATATTTCTTTTCTTTTACTTTGAATATATGGTCCATAATTTCCTACTACTTCTCCTTTATATTCATATTCATCTGGTGTTATTCCATAATACTTTAATGTTTCCATGATTACTTCTACAGCATTTTCTTTTTCTCTTTCTTTATCGGTATCTTCATTTCTTAAATAAAATATTCCATTGTTATTTTTTGCTAAGATATAATCTGTTACGGCTGCTTGGAAGTTACCTATATGTACAAATCCTGTAGGACTTGGGGCAAATCTTGTTACTACTAAATTACTATCTCTTTTGGGATATATTTTTCTATAATCATCTATTGTTTTGTTAATATTAGGAAATATTAAATTTGCTAATTCTTTATTTGTCATAATAAACCTTCTTTCTGTCATATATTATAGCATACTTATAGATAAAAAAACATCTATTATCATTTTGTTAAAATTATTTTATTTTGTATCCTAGTTTTTTTAGTTCTAGAACTGCAATTTG
>CASEAD010000131.1 GCA_949285775.1 uncultured bacterium | reverse complement strand
TATATCATTATTAGTTCTTATATTATATTCATCTACCACTCCCCACTTAACAGGAATAGTCTCTATGATAGTATTACTATCAATTACAGTTTTATATCCATAATTAGAACTATAATACTCATATATAATTAAACTATCCCTAACAGCATTAGATCTATTACTAATATCCGCACCTAAAGTAACTAAAAGATAATCAACAGCATCATAAGTATATATAGACGCTAAGCAAAGTCCCGCCAAATCAGTAAACCCACTCTTAGCCCCCAATATATTAGAAGTATCTAAATTATAATAATCACCATATGCACTTATTGTACTATCTAATACCAAACCAGTACTAGAAACAACATACTCTCTAGTAGTAAATATCTCCCTAAATATATCATTATTTAAAGCATACTTAAGTAATATCGCTATATCATAAGCAGTAGAATAATTAGAATAATCACCCTCTATATAATTAACATTATCCATACCAATAGCATTATCAAAATAAGTATTATCCATTCCTAAAATACTAGCCTTTTCATTCATTAAAGCAACAAAACTATCTAAATTACCCGTAGTATTCTTAACAATAGCATTAACCGCATCCGCCCCCGAAGGAAGAATCACCCCATACAACAGATCCCTATATGTAACTTCATCACCTACATTAAATCCCGCTTTAGAATAACCTTCTAAACCAACAAATACATCATTAGTTATTATTACTTTATCATCCAAATTATCAATATTTTCAATTGCTATAACAGCAGTCATTATCTTAGTTAAACTAGCAACTGGAACCCTTTCATCTTTATTTAATTCATATATAATATTATCATCATTTAAATTATATAATACCACCTCTTTAGAAGTAATATCAAATCCTTCAGCATATATAATATTAATATTAAATAAAAATATAAAAATAAAAAATAAGAAAACTTTAATATCTTTCACTTATATCAACCCCAACTACATTACTATTAAATAATAACACAATAAATATATATTATCAATAAATTTAAAATGAAAAATAGAAAAATAATCTTAGAATAAAAACTTAATCAACATAAAAATAATCCCAATAACAAAAAATATCATACTTGTTTTATTATACTTATGATTAATAGACTCCGGTATTAATTCCACTATAGATATATGAATCATTAACCCTGCAATAAGAGAAAATATTAAACCCAATATAGTATTATTTATATATTTAAAAAGGAAAAAATAAGTAAGTATTGCTCCTAATGGTTCAGATAAAGCAGATATAAAAGTATAAAATATTGCTTTCAATTTACTTTGAGTAGAATAATATATAGGAATAGAAATAGATATACCTTCCGGAATATTATGTAAAGCAATAGCGATAGTTAAAGACAATCCTAAAGAAGTAGATTTAGTTGTAGTTATAAAAGTCGCTATACCTTCTGGTATATTATGAAGTATTATAGCAAGCATAGATATAATACCAACTTTATATAATTTTTTATTAGATAATTCTTTATAATCAACATCTGGTAACATCTTAGAAATAAAATTAGATATAAATATACCCACTAAAATAAATATAAAAGATAATAATACAGTAAAAAAACCATTAAAACCATCATTTAACATATTAATAGACTCCGGTATTAAATCTGTAATAGAAACACATATCATAACACCCGCTGCAAAAGCTAAAGCCCCACTTATTATTTTATCTACATTCTTAAACTTAATAAATATAGGAATAGTCCCAATCAAAGTAGAAAAACCTGCCATAGTCGTAAGTAAAAAAGCCATACTAACATTATCCATATATTATCACCACTTAAATATATGAAATAAGTATGACTTTATTTATAACAATTTATTTATTTTTTTTAACTAATACTTGTTGTGTTACTGGTGGATACATGAAATTTAATTTTTGAAATAAACCTTGATAACCCGTAAAAGTAGTAACAGGCGCAAACGCTATACCAACAGTATTATCAGTAATTTGTTTCATACCCCTTGCATTTTTAGGAAACAACTGCATATATGGATCTATTAAACCAAAATTACCAGGGAACCAACCACTTACATAGTTAGGAATACAACCATTATGTATATGACCAGAAAGCACCAAATCCACATCATTTAAAGATTTTATATCACCAATAACCTTACTATCAAAGCTTCTAACTGGACTATGATCCAACAAAATATTAAGCTTATCAGGACTAAAAACAGCATTCTTCATTCCTTTTTTATACTCTGAAATTGGTTCCTTACGTTTATCATAATAATCACCAGAAAAACGCGTACCACCAAACATTATATCACCAGTTTCTAATGTAGCATTCTCTAACAAAGTAAAGTTATCATAATTTTTTAACATATTAACATAATCTGGATTGTAACATTCTTCCCAATCATCACTATACTTCTGAGTTAATTGTTCGTGATTTCCTAAAATACTAATAACCTTACAACCAACTTTAGATAAATCATACAACCACTTTCTTAATTCCTTTAACTCTTCTACATCATATAGCCCATCATTAATAAGATCTCCCAATATAATAACATAATCTGGAACATCACTTTTTATTTTTTCTAACTGATTATATAAAAAATCTAACTTCATACCTGGAATATAATGTATATCACTTAAAACAACACATCTTATATCCTTATTTAACTTATCACTATAAACAACATAATCTCTTTTCATAATTATTCCCCCTAACGACGAATATCTTACCATAAAATTAACAGTTTGTCAACTATTATTTCTTTATAATCTTATGCTTTACCTTTAACCAAGAATTAAACTTAACATGATATTCAAAAGTAGCACTTACTACAATAATACCACCTAACAAAATTAATACTAACATTATAGTAAAATTATAACAATTAATATTACCACTAATCATTAAAAATTCTAATATTAATGAACATATAACAAAAGTAACAATACCTATAATAACACATATATGCATAGCGTCATTAGCATTCTTCCCCATATCTTTACTTATAAATTCTCTCTCTAACCTATAAGCCTCATTTTTAGATAAATCATACCAACTAGTATACTCCTCTTCCCCATCACTAAAAATACCCATTATTTTTTTAAACATTATAATCACCCTTCCTATCTATATTAATTATATCAGTAATATCACTAAAAGTCTTTAATTTTTTAAATATTCTTCAATTACTTTTATAGTATCCATAACCACACCTTTTCTAGTAGCACTAGTAAGAGAATTATTTAATTCCTCTATAACTTTAAATTTATCTATATATCTAAGTTCAAAGCCACCATCAATCTCTTCTTTAGTCAAATTTTGCTGTTCTTTATTTATTTCTAAACCATATTTAATATAATAATAAGTAGCGATTGAATAAGTATTAACCCCCTTATCTGGATAATCCCTATTAAAATACTTAATCCTCATTAACAACTTTAAATTATTTAATTCCATACTAGTACCAGTTTCTTCTAATATCTCTCTCTTTAAACACTCTACATCCGTCTCATTACTATCCTTATGTCCCCCTAAAAGAAAATAATGCCCATTAGAAAAACATAACAATATCTCACCCTTACTATTCTCTATAATTATTTTAGCCCTCTTTACTACCCTATATTTTATTTAAATCTTTATTACTTAAATACTTTACTTTATTATTATATTTATTTATTCGTTCTAATTTATCTTTTTCATGTTTATAATATAATTTTACCACTGCAATCGAATCTAAAAATTGGTGTAAAGTTGGTGGATAATTATATGCTTCCCTACCAAATCGTTGCTTAACCCATCTTTTTATAACTCTCATATAAACAATATATTTAGGAATATTTAAATAATAAATTACATCACAATATTCTAAACATTTACTAAATTTATTTCTACCCACATCTTCTATTATCCACGAATCTTCTACTAATATATTATCAAGTAATTTATTAATTTCTTCATTGTTTCTTTTAGTATGATTATTTTTATCATCATATACTAAACAATCTAATTCATATGCTTTAATATTATATTTAACAGACATCTTCTTAGACAAAGTCGTCTTTCCTGCACCAGTAGGCCCAATTATATATATTTTCATATTTAAAACTACCCCTTATTATTAACTATATATCTACACTCAGGAAAATTTGAACACCCTATAAAAGTGCCATATCTTCCCTTCTTCTTGATTAATTTATTGCCACACTTAGGACATATCATATTATCAACCATTTTTTTATCATTTTTAACTTTACTATGAATATTTTTAATGTGTTGTTTGCGTATTTTTTTATCAACAATATTATTTAATAATATCTTATTTGCTATTTCCTCTATATTAAAATTAAATACTATATCATTATATTTTAATATCCCTTTATTTAAAAACTTCACTTGTGTTACTATCGTATTATTACAATATACATTAACCTTTGCTTGATTTGAAAAACAAATAATAGATATAAAATAATTCTCATCAAAACTAAGTAAATTTGCTAAAGCTTTAATATGCCCATAGTTTTGATGAATAGGATTAATAAAATAACTTCTCTTTCTTCCTAAATATTGACACCACTTATCATCATATTCCCTCCCCCTTATTAATCCATAATAATTTTTCATTTCAATAACAAATATTCCATAATTAGATATAACAATATGATCAATCTGATGTGTACCATTCTCATCTTCTATCATAATATCATTTAATGTTATATACTTTCCTTTTGGAAGTTTTTCTAACCTTTTCTTTACCCAAAACTCCCCCATATAACCTCTAAGCTTTGGGTAATAGATTTTTAAGAGAATGTTTAATATTATTAAAATAATTAAATAAAATAAAAACACATTATCTTTAAAATAATTAATAATAAAAGACATAACCGCCCCTACTTCCATATATATTTTAACAAATTATTACAAATATGTCATTAAAAAAATAGAGATTTATTAACCCCTATTTCATATGTTAATTAAAACCCACAACAAGATCCGCATTGTTGTTGACATACTCTATTCTCTTCACAACAAGTATAATGTGGAGTATAAGTATGCCTATAAATATGATTATTAATTATTCTAGTATTTATTGGACACACATGTCTTTGCCCTTTTTTGATAGATTTATTTCTCAATACAAGCATTTAATAATGTAATTATACTTACAAAATCGTTGTCACTTAGTTTTTCAACAAATTTTAAATTTCTAATTTCATAATCTATACTTCTTATA
>CASEAD010000130.1 GCA_949285775.1 uncultured bacterium | reverse complement strand
TTAATTGCTATTATTTATGCATTAAACATAAATAAAAATTCAATAAGTATTATAATGAATATTATAAAAAATAAGAAAAGAGGATGATTAAAATGTATTCAAATATAAAAAGTGTTCAATATCTAGTTGCTATGTTAAAAAAGAAAGAAATAAAAAATATTGTTATCTCACCTGGTAACAGCCATAATGCTATTGTAAGGTCGATAGAAAATGATGGATATTTTAAAACTTATAATATAGTTGATGAGAGAAGTGCGGCTTTTTTTGCTTTAGGATTAATTCAAGAATTGAATATGCCAGTAGCAATTATTTGCACTTCAGGTACAGCATCTACAAATTATTTAACTGGTGTAATAGAGGCGTCTAGAAGAAATTTGCCTTTAATTGTAATTACAGCAGATAAAAATCCCTATTATTTAGCACAACAAGAAGATCAAATGATTGATCAAATTAATTTATTTAAAACTGTTGTGAAAATTACCGTTTCACTACCAATAATTAAGGATTACAAAGATGAGTGGTATTGTCAAAGACTTTTAAATGAAGCATTTTTAGAATTAAATCACCATGGTTGTGGACCTGTTCAAATAAATGTACCAATAGAAGAAGGTATGCTTGCTATAAACGAATGGTTCACTACAAAAACATTATCTAATATTAATATTATTGATAGAGTTGATGTAAATTCTTCTGAAGAAACTTGGAAAAACAAATTTATGAGTTTAAAAAACAAAACGGTGTTAATTATATATGGACAAGATTACTACATAAATGAAAAAACTATAAAAAATATAGAAAAGATATTTAAAAATTATAATTGTGTTATATGTGTAGATAAATTATCAAATTTACATTGTAATGGTGCATTAGAATTATCAAGAGCTAGTTTATTAAAAAAACAGTCTTTAACTTATGGGACAATAGTTCCAGATGTTGTTATTACACTAGCTGGTAATGTTGCTTGGGATGGTAAGTTTTCATTAAAAGGATATAAAAATAAATTTGAACATTGGATAGTAAATGGAGATGGTAAAGTTCAAGATTATTATAAAAATTTATCCAATATATTTGAATGCACAACAGAGGAATTTATAGAAAAAATGTCTAGTTATGAAGTAGATAAAGATAATTCTTATTATAATGTTTGGAAAAAATTAAATGATTCATTCAAAATACCAAAGTTTGAATATTCAAATTTATATGTAACAGAAAAACTTATGAATAATATCCCTAAAAATTCTATTTTAAATTTAGGTAATAGTACAACAATAAGAATTGCAGAGTATTTCGACTTAGATGAAAGTATTAAGGTATATTGTAATAGAGGAGTAAATGGTATTGATGGATGCATGTCTACTTTTATTGGGCAAAGTGCTGTTACCAATAAATTAAGTTTCTTAATTGTTGGAGATTTAACTTTCTTTTATGATATGAATGCATTATGGAATAGATATGTAGGTAAAAATGTTAGAATTATGCTAGTTAACAATGAAGGTGCAGCTTTATTTCATTTTAATCAAGGATTAAAAAAATATCCTACCTTAAATGAAAATGTAGCAGCTGAACATACAGCTACTGCCAAAGGTTGGGCAGAATCAAGAGGAATGAAATATTTATGTTCTCACAATAAAAAAGAATTTGATAAAGCTTTAAAAGAGTTTATTAGTGCTGATTCAGATAAACCGATTATATTAGAAGTATTCACAAAAAAAGAAGAAGATGCAAGATTACAACATATGTTCTTTGAGTACAATTTAAGTGAAATTGATAAAATAAAAATGAATGCAAAAAAAGCTATAAAATCAACAGCAAAAAAAATTATAAGGAGATAACTGATTATGGTAGTAAAGAAAATATTTAAAAAAATCATACCAAAAAAATTAAAAGACAAAATAGTAGAGCATGAAACTAATATTATAAGATCAAAATTAAAAAACACAGAGTGTAAATATAAGGTATACTTAGAAGATTCAAAAAAATTAGAAGGTAAAATTGCAGTAGTTACAGGTGGTTCAGGAGCAATAGGAAGTGCAATATGCTTTAAATTAGCTATGGAAGGAGCAACAGTAATAGTTGCTGGAAGAAATGAAAAAAATTTAAAGTCAGTTGTAAAGCAAATAAAAGATAATAATGGAGTAGCAGAGTATTTAAAATTAGATGTTACAAACTATGACAATATTGATGAAGGTTTTTCACATATTGCAGAAAAATATAGTAAAATAGACATTTTAGTTAATAATGCGGGTGGTAGTGCTAGAGATAAATGGAATGAGATTGTTAATCAAGATATTGATATAATATATAATATAATAGATATAAATTTAAAAGGTGCAATTTATTGCTGCAAAAAGGTAGCTTATTATATGAAAAAAAATAAATATGGAAGAATTATTAATATAGGTTCAACAGTTGGAGTAGGGGGCTTAAAAGGATTTTCAGAATATTGTGCTTCAAAATCTGGTTTAATTGGTTTTACAAAATCACTAGCAATGGAACTCGCAAAAGATAATATTACAGTTAATTGCGTTTCTCCAGGAATTACTTGTCAAGTAATTTGGGATAAATGTTTAGATGATATTAAGACAAGTAAAAGTTATATTGGTAGAATAGGTAAAACAGATGATATAGCTAATGCAGTAGAATTTTTTTGTAGAGAAGAATCTAATTATATAATTGGACAGAATCTTATTGTAGATGGTGGAAGAAGTTTGGGATTAAAAGAGCATTAAAAAACATAAGTCTATTTAGAAGTCTTATGCTTTTTATTTGGTTCTGGAAATAATATACATCCCCATCTAGGAATATCCCAATTTAAATTATCTTTATCTTTAATATTAATGTTTAGCCCTAGGGCTAAATCATTTATTTGTTCATTATTATCTTTATCATATTGAAATAATGCTATTGCTATATAATAACTACCCGATATTAAATTATTAAAGTTATAATAAAGATCTATCTTATTATTACTAACTTTACCATAATATACTGATGAACCAACAGACTCTTGATTATAGTTAATAATAATAGCTCTTATTCCTATCTCTTTATTCTTAGTCTTATTTTCCCACTCTAAATGAATTCCTACTGGCTCATCTTGTAAAAAGATATTATTATCTTTATTTATAAAGCTAATCTTCTTTAAGATAGTCTTCTTTGGAGTAATCCAAAGGTTTCTATCAATATCCTTAAAATCTTTCTCTAGTTGATTATTATCACTTTTACCCCTATATAATTCAATAGCTTTATCTACGTGTCCAAAGTATTTTACTTCTCCCTTATCTAAGACAATGCATTTATTACATAATTCCTTTATAGTAGCCATATTGTGGCTTACATATAGAATTGTTCTATTTTCTTTCTTAGCAATAGCTTTTAACTTGTTTAAAGCTATTGACTGAAAATTCGCATCTCCTACTGCTAAAGCCTCATCTATAATAACTATATCAGAAAGAAGATGAACAGCTACAGAAAAACCTAATCTTATATACATACCAGAAGAATACCTTTTAACGGGAGTATCAATAAATTGTTCTAATTCTGCAAATTCTATAATATCATCTACAACTTTATCTATTTGTTCTTTTTTCATTCCTAAAATACTACCATTAATATATATATTCTCTCTACCACTTAATTCCCCATTAAAACCAGCCCCAACCTCTAAAATACTAGTTACTTTACCATTTAGATATATCTTTCCGCTAGTAGGCATAGTAATACCAGAAATAAGCTTTAATAAAGTACTCTTACCCGCACCATTTGAACCAATTATACCAATTACTTCACCTTTTTTAACTTCAAAAGAAACATTTTTTAAAGCACAATACTCATCTTCTTTAGTATATCCAATTGGTGCATTAGGATCTTCTAATCCTCTTTTTTTTGCTATAAAACTTTGAAAATCTTTTTTCAAAGTTCCCCAACCAATAGTACCTATAAAATATTTTTTACTAACATTTTCTAATTTTAACGCATATTCATTCATATATTACCACTCCTATATAATATCTATAAATGTCTTCTCTGTCTTTTTAAAGAATCTAAGGCCAATAAAGAAGATTATTATACTTATAATAATAGAATAAATTAAGAACCCTACTGAAGGGTTACCTACCCCAAAAAGAGAGTAGGTAACCCATTCTAAGATATTAGTAACAGGATTTAAATGATAAATAAAATATAAACTACTTGGTATAACAGAACTACTATATGCTACCGGTGTAGCATACATCCATAGTTGAATAAAAAATCCAATAACAGTCCCTATATCCCTATATTTAATTGTAATAGAAGCAAATATACTACCAAGCCCTAAACTTAATAATATAAATTGTAAAAAGAATAGGGGAAATAACAATATAGTTGGTTCTATATGTATATTAGCACCAATTAACAAATAAAATATATACATTAGAATAAATAATAAAAATTGAATACCAAAAGATATAAAATTAGATATCACTGATATAATAGGCATAATAAACCTAGGAAAATATATTTTACTCATTAAATAAGCATTACTCAAAAAAGTATTTGATGTACTAGATAAACAACCAGAAAAATACCCCCAAAATAAAATCATACAAAAATAAAATAATTGTTGTGGAATACCATCCGTAGATAAATTAGCAATATTACCAAATATAAAAGTAAATACTATCGAAGTTACAAATGGATTAATAAAGGCCCAAGCGGGCCCTAATATAGTCTGTTTGTAACTTGCAATAAAATTCTTTTTTACTAATACTAAAGCCATCTCTCTATATTCCCATAATTCTTTAAAATCAATACGATTCTTCTTAGAATCAGTAGTAATTACTTTATCCCAAACTTGTGTCTTATCCATACTATTACTTCTTTCCAACAAATCTTATTCTATTTATTTCTCTTTTAATATTTTTAGGTCTTTTTATTACTTCTTCTATCAGCCTATATAACCAACAAAATGGTAGTAAAATAATTATTTTATTTAAAATAGGAAATTTTTTCTTCATTATTTTTACAGTAGGAAATATTCTATGAAATAAATAATTTTTCCTACTTTTATATTCTTTTAGCCCTAATGATATAATTTGTTCATTATTGCCATAAATACCACTCGTAAAGATGGTGTTGATCATTTCTTCAGTTTTCTTATTGATTCTATTATCATTAAATATAGAATCAATAAGATTTAATATATCTTGTTCAAATTCTTCTAATTCTAATTCTTTTAATTCATTTTTAATATATTGCTTATTTAAATCATTATCATATTTTTTATTATATAAATATATATCTATAATATTTCTAATACCTGCTCCAGCATATAAATAATGTTTTGCAAAGTGTACTATCATAAAAATATAAAAATCTTCTAAAGAAAAAATATAAGTATTTTTATCTTTTAAAATTAATTTATCCCAAATATTTTTATAATATTGATAATAAATAGAGTTTTTCTCTAATAGTTGAGTATGTATTTCTACTTCATATATTGGTTTTTTAGTATATATATCTTCATTGTTTTTATTAAATTTTGCGGTATCAAAACCTAAAGATTCCATTATATCTTTAACTTTTTTTCTATCTTTAGGTTTTATTAAAAAATCAATATCTCCCATAGTACGCATATCAGTAGTAGGGTAGATATCTTTTATAAGATATCCCTTAGATATAGCATGATCAATATTATTTTCATTTAACTTTCTAATAATTAATTTACCTTCTTCTTGTTGCTTTATATCATTAATAATATATTCTTCTCTATCTTGTAACCACCTATCATATAAATATTCATCTATTTTATTATTTAACTTTTCTATTCCATAGAAAGTTAAATTACTAATATTTTGTTCTTCTGATATTCTATATATTTCTTCCCAATTAGAATCATTAAATTTATCTTCATTTATCTCTTCGCCTAGCGCTAGGCGAATGAGGTATATTACATCTAAATAATTTTTATTCATATCAAACATCATCCTTTATTACTCATCTAATAAGTTATAGCCTCTTAATAAATTTAAAAATGCCTCAATATTTTCTTCAATCTCTTCATCAGAAACATTATATTTTTTCTTAAGTTCTTTAATCATTTTCTTCTTAGTGGTATCTTTAGTTAATAAGTTAAATATATCTGCCCCAACTTCATTAAATCTAAGAGCACTATCAAATGTTTTAGTCAACATTCCCGTTGCTACTACTATATATTGACTGCCTAATTGTCTAATTACTAAGCCTTCTTTTAATTTCATTATTTTATCTCCTTTGCATTCATACCTTTATAAGCAACTTTTACGGCTTTTCTAGATATATTACATCTTAATACATAAAAAGGTATATTCTTAATTACCCAATCTAATAAATCTATTAGTTTTTCTATATTTTCTTTTTCTTTAGGGAATTCTAATTGTCCTATTAATCTATCAATTATTTCTATTTCTTCTATTTTTTTAATACTATTTTTTTTATCTCTTTCTATAAAACATATGGCTTTAATAGGAGAGGAAGTGTTAATATTTAATCCTTCTTTACCACACCAAGGAGTTCCATAAGCAATTAATTTATTATCTTTAATTTCCATTATTGGTTTATCACCATTAATGATTCTCGCTCTTTTTTTAAACTTCTTAAGCCAAAGAGATGTATGAGTACTTTTACCAGTTCCACTTTTAGCGGAAAAAGCATAACTTTGTCCATCAACTTCTACTACAGATGCATGGAAGAAAAAACGATTTTTAAACACTATTTTACTACAAATATTTCTATATATGCAAGTAGACTCACAATACTCTTTTGAGTATTCGTAGTTACATTCTTTATATTCAATATCTATTTCTTCATCTGTGGCAGATATGTCTAAATCTACATTATCTTCTTTAATAATATAGTCTTTACATAATTGTTCAACAAAATTATATTTATTATGTATTTTTATATTTAAACCTGCTATTTTAATAACAAACATTAATACTCCTCCTTGATTTAGAAATCGTGATTTATTCTAACATACCATATCATTTATGTCAATAATTACAATTAAAAAAAGGCACCAATTAAGATACCTAATAATTAATAAGTTTTTTTATAACCATGGGAAAAGTCCTGAAACCCAGTCTTCAAAAATTTCCCACCAATTATGGCAATTTCCGCCTTGACCTGGTCTTTCACCTGAAGAAGTTCTACATGGTTTATTATTATTTAAATGAGCAAACTCTAACTTCATGTCTTATACACCTCCTTTGCTTTATTATTGTATTATATTAAATTTAAATGTCAATAGAATTTTCGTTTTTTTAATTATTTCTTTTTTGGTAGGCATATTTTTATAGGAATACCAAAAATACATTTATTTGTACACTCCCATTCGATTGTAGAAAAGTCAATATTTCCACAACTATCTGAAGATCCACTTATACATCTATTTGATTTTAAAGTAGCAAATTCTAATTTCATGTTATTATTTCCCATTACCTTTTCCTCCTCACTATCTAACTATATACCAAGTTAGGTTAAGATGTCAACAATATTAATCATAAGATGACAAGTTATGGTAGCGAGTAATTAAGATATTTATTTTACATATAATAAGTATAAAATATGTTAATTTATAAGATAATATTGATTTTTAGATATAATGTTGTATAATATATAGATAATT
>CASEAD010000129.1 GCA_949285775.1 uncultured bacterium | reverse complement strand
TTATTTAGTTATGTAATATAATACTTTCTTTTTTTCATAAGGAGGGATATTGTGAATATAGATAGTGAAGCAATTAAATTAGTAAGGGATGCTGAAGATAAATTAAAAGATATATATAAAGATATAGATGATATAGAATATATAAATAGTAAAAAAGTACTAGAGGCATTATATATTAATAATGTAACAGAAGATTGTTTTAATATGACTACAGGATATGGGTATAATGATTTAGGTAGAGAAGTAATAGAAAAAGTATATTCTACTATATTTAAAAGTGAAGATGCTTTAGTTAGATGTCAATTTATATCAGGTACGCATGCTTTAACGACAGCACTATTTGCTTGTTTAAGGCCAGGGGATACAATGCTTTCAATTTCGGGTAAGCCATATGATACTTTAGATGAAGTAATTGGTATTAAGAATAATGATAGTTCGTTAATTTCTTTTGGTATTAAATATGAACAAATGGATTTAATAGATAATGAATTTGATTATGATAAAATAAAGGAAGTAATTACTAATAAGAAAATTAAATTAATAGAAATACAAAGGAGTAAAGGGTATTCAACTAGAAAGAGTATAGATATAGATGCTTTAGAAAGAGTAATTAAATTTGTTAAGGAAATAGATAAAGATATTATTATTATGATAGATAATTGTTATTGTGAATTTGTAAGTACTAAAGAACCTATTGAAATAGGAGCAGATATAGTTGTAGGTAGTTTAATTAAGAATTTAGGTGGGGGAATTACTTCTAATGGAGGATATATTGTTGGAAGAAGAGATTTGATTAAATTATGTGCTGAAAGATTAAATGTTCCAGGAGAAGGAAAAGAAGTAGGTCCTAGCTTAGGATTTAATAAACAATTATTACAAGGATTGTTCTTTGCTCCTAGTGTAGTAGCTTCTGCTTTAAAGACAGCTATTTTAACTAGTTATATTATGGGTAATTTGGGATATGATGTAGATCCTATGTATGACGATAAAAGGGTAGATATTGTGCAAAATATTATATTTAATGATAGAGATAAATTAATTAAATATTGTGAGGCTATTCAATCAGCAAGTCCAATAGATGCTAAATTTAAGCCTGTTCCTGATGATATGCCGGGATATTCTGATAAAGTTATAATGGCTGCAGGAACATTTGTCCAAGGATCATCTATAGAATTATCAGCAGATGGCCCCCTTAGAAGCCCGTATATCGCCTATCAACAAGGTAGTCTAACCTATGGATATGGAAGACTCGCAGTAATGAAAGTAATAAGTGATATAAATAAAAAGGAGTGAACAGAGATGCCGAATCAATTAATAAATAAAAATATAAAACATAAACTAATAAATTTTCGTGGCAGAATATTAAAGCAAATTGATACAAAAATAGCTATAGTTTATTGGTATTTTGGTAATGTTATCTATAAACGCTCTAATAATAGTACTAAATTTTCACTATTAAATATAAAAAGGATGCATAGATTTTATGAACAAGAAACAATTTAATAGAGTGTTCTCTATAAAAAAAATAATATTAATTATATTATGTATCATTTGGGGACTAGTTATATTTACTTTTTCTAATAGTGATGCCGAAAGCTCTAATAATATAAGTAAAGGTTTAATAAATGAAGTTATAGAAGTATTTTCTAATATATTTGATATAAATGATAAAGAAATAGAAGAATTAACTATATCTTTAAATAGACCAGTAAGAAAATTAGCCCATATGACAGAATATTTTATTTTAGCACTGTTAATATTTAATGCTTTACGAATATTTAAATATAAGGGTAATAAATATATACTAACTTTAATAATATGTTTTATATACTCTATATTTGATGAATATCACCAAACTTTTATATCAGGTAGAACTGGTCAATTTATAGACTGTATTATAGATATCACTGGTAGTAGTCTATATTTAATTAGTGTATATGGAATATCTAATGATAAGAAAGTTAAAAATAAGAATAAATAAAATGCTTTAATTCAAAATTTGCACAATGAAATGTTCAAAAAACGCACAACAAAATACTCAAAATTTGCACAATAAAATGCTCAAAAAACGCACAACAAAATACTCAAAATTTGCACAATAGACATTGAAAAAAAATAATTAATATGTTATTCTTATATTGAAGAAAGGTGATATTGGTGAAATTAACTAAAGAAGGATATATTCCACGATTAATTGATAAAGAAATAGAAGAAAATTTAAAAATATTTGGTGCCATTAGTATTGAAGGGCCAAAATGGTGTGGTAAAACATGGACAGCTTTAAATCACGCCAATAGTGTATCTTATTTAAATAATACTGCAGATAATTTTAGAGAAAAACATTTGGCAGAGATGGATGTGAATCTAATTTTAGACAAAGAGTTTCCATTACTTATTGATGAGTGGCAAGAAGTACCAGCAATATGGGATACAATAAGATTTAAATGCGATCAAGATAATATTAAAGGAAAATACATATTAACTGGATCAAGCGTTCCTGTAAGTGATAAAATACGTCACTCAGGAGCAGGCAGAATCTGTAAAATGAAAATGTACACAATGTCTTTATACGAGTCAGGTGATTCTAGTGGTGATGTTTCATTAAAAGATTTATTTGAAAACAAAGTAAAGAATAAATTAGTAAAAAAAGTAGAGTTAAAGAGATTAGCAGAATTAATTGTTAGAGGTGGTTGGCCAGATGCAATAAATATTAGCACAGAACATGCTATGAAAATAACAAAAAGCTATATTAATGCAGTATTAGATAATGACATTGTAAAAATAGATGGCGTAAATAGAGATAAACAAAAAATGGAAATGCTTTTAAGATCATTAGCAAGAAATGAAAGTACTATTTCTGCAAATAATGTTCTAATGAAAGATATTGATAATAATATTAATGAAGAAGATATCATAATAAGTAGAAATACAGTAACTGAATACTTAAACGTTCTAAATAGATTACATCTAATAGAAAATCAAACTTCATTTATGTATAAAATACGCTCAAGATTAAATGTGGGAAAGAATCCTAAAAGACATTTTATCGATCCCTCATTAGGATGTGCAATATTAAATATCACTCCAGAAAAACTAATAAATGATTTAGAAACAATGGGATTATATTTTGAAGCATTATGTGAAAGAGATCTTAGAATATATTCAGAAAGTATCGGTGCAAAACTATATCATTATAGAGAAAATGACACCGGAATAAAAGTTGACGCTATAATAGAACTATCAGCTGGAGAATATGGCGCTATAGAAATAAAGTTAGGATCTAATAAAGAAGAAGAGGCAGCATCAAGTTTAAACAGATTTTATGATTTAGCAGAGGTAAAACCAAAATTTATGTGTATTATTTGCGGTTTATATGATGCAGTAGTAAAAAGACCAGATGGGATATATGTATTACCAATAACAGCATTAAAGCCATAGCGCAAAATATAGAAATAAATAACCTGTTTTATATAGGTTATTTTTTGATGAAAAAAAGAAGATACTTTAATCTTCTATAGTGTTCTTTATCTTCTTTATATCTTCTATACTTTTATTAGTGATATCACTTATATCTTCTATTGAAATATTTTTCTTTAACATAGATTTTATAGTATTAATTAGAGTTTCTTCTTTGCCTTGTTCAATACCTTGACTAATTCCTTCATTAATCCCTTCAGTGCGTGCGTTTTCAAGACTTTGATATTTTACTAATTCAGCCATTTTATCAGATTCCCACTCCGATAAAACAAATTTATCATGACTAGCAGTATGTACATCATGTATGAACTTATCTCTACTTTCATCATTCATCACCAATTTACTCATCTCCTCAATCTCTTTAAATGTTTTGGCATTTACTAAAGCAAGCCATATCACATCTTTACCAACATTTTCACCTTTATTATAATAAAGATCTGTGTAATAATCAAGAGATTTATAGACAATTTTTAAATTATCTGTTAACTCTTCGTTAGTAGTATCTTCTTTATAAGAAAATCTTTTTTCCCCTACACCATCTTTAAATTTGTGAATATTTAAATTTAATTGATAAAATAAATACTTATCTATATTTTTAATATCCATACCACTCTCTATATGAGTTGTAACTATTTTTTGGTGATATAAAACATTTCTAAATTTAATATCTTCAAATCTACTAGAATTTACTTCCACATCTATGGATATTCCCTGTTTAGATATTTTATTATTTAATGTTACTAAAATATCTACAGTTTTCTTATATTCTTTTTTTATAGTTTTCGTAAGTTCAACGTTTTCTAGAATAATATCTGCATCATTTGGTTCAACATTTAATTTTAAAACACAAATTAAAAACTCTTTTAATAAATTTAAATTTAAACTAAATACTCTTTTAAACATATAATCCCAAGTTAGTGGTACTAAAGTAAATTCATTATTTCTTTTTATATTATCCATCTTTTCATAACCTCCATTAACACAATAACATATATTAGACTCTTATGCAAATCACTATTTTTTATCATTAGCGTATTAATAATATCTAAAAAAGTATTTTTGAAAATAATGTGTAACTAAACTTGTTTTTTAGGATTAATAAACTTTAAAAGTTTTATTTTCATGGTTATAAAAGGGTATAAATTTTTTTAAAAAAATATCTATATTTTTATATTGGGAAACTTTAGAATTTAGAAAAGCTGTTTTAGGTAAGTATATACTAATTAATATCTGTGGAAAAACCCTGTGGATAATTATATTTATCTTACGTTTTATTTTACTAATTTGTCATATTTTAATAGACATTAATTTACATATTATATATTTATATTTACGTAATATTAGGCATTAGATAACCTAAAGTAAAAACTATGAAAAAACTTTAAAACCCCTAGTTAAACTTATAGAAAAATAAATTTTATTTTGTTATATTTTGCTTATGAGGAATGGGAGTGTTTTGTTATGAGAAAAAAATTATTATTAATCACATTAATAGCAGTACTAATAGGAGTAACCATACCAGTATATGGAGATGAACTAGAAATAGTAGAAGAAGTAGAAGAAGGTGTAGAAGAACCTTTACTTACTAAAGAAGATATCTTAAATAAATATAGTAATGACCTAGAATTTAATGTAGGTGATAAAGATGATATAGATAAAACTGATTATGTAGTTATCCAAGGTAATATAAATAAACAAACTATTACTGTTATGGATATAATTAATAATATTAATACTATAGAATTAAATAATTATTTTAGTAATATAGATATTCTAATAATAAGTGATGAAGATATTATTTTGAATAATGAAGATTTAGTATATGAAGGTTATTATTTATTTATAATAAGTGATAACTTTGTAGCAAGATATAATATAACTTTTAGGTATGATTATAATAATGATAGTATTATAGATGATATTGATATAGACTATGTAATAGAAAATATTTTTAAAGAGGAAGATACTTATAAGATAGAAGATGTTAGTAATATAGATTATGTAGTAAATAATGATAGTTTTGATATACCAGGGAATACTTATACTGACTTAGTTAATACTGATATTAATAATTATGATAATGTTTATGTAGGGGAAGATGTAGATATAGAATATACTATTGATACTAAAGATATTACTGATAATATAGTGTTAAGTGGAAAAATAAATTATGATA
>CASEAD010000128.1 GCA_949285775.1 uncultured bacterium | reverse complement strand
TACTGCAAATATTATTATATAATAGATTGGTTGCATTTTTTCCACCTCACTAATATTATACATTATTTTTTATAATATAACAATATTTTATTTTATCTTATAATTATACTTTTTATTTCTTATGTTTATTTCTAAATAGATATTTTCAGCTTGTTCTATTTCTTTATCTACTTCTAGATATAGTCCATTTTGATAGCTTCCAGGTGTTTTATTTATAGTTAAATTGTTAGTATATTCTGTATTATCAATTGTATATTTTATTTTTCCGTAGGTAGATATTAAATCATATAATGTTAAATTATTTGGTAAAGATGATGTAATATCTAATTTCAAGATTGTATTTGTGGTACTAGATAGTTGTAAGGTTCCGGTATGGGCTGTACCTTCTATTTCATAAGTGTATTCGTATGGAAATTCTTTGGCTACTTCATATGAGTTTATGGTTATTGTTCCTGATGAAAGGATTGTTGATGATAAATCTAGAGTATTTGTTATACTTAAATTTATTGTGTCTTCTGTTTCATCTAAATTAATGGGATTTAGGTTGATTTTTTTATCACTTCCATATATTAGTTGCATTTTTTTGGTTATGTCTTCATTGGGGATATTATATATAAATAAATAAGTTCTAGTTGTATTTATTTTTTGATTTCGATATGCGTTTCCTATATCTAGGAAGCTGTTATAATATCTGTTATTAATGGTATAGGAGTTATTATCTATTTTTAATATTAGATTACTGGTATTTATTTCTGGTTCTTCTGTGTTGGGGCTTACTTGCATTTTTATAATAATAAAGCTTGAATTATTAGTGCTTATAGTTTTATTACTAGAGCTTTTATTTGTTATATATGTATTTAATACTTGAAAATGAAAATCATCTGTGGTGAAGGTTTCTCTTTCTGAATAAACTTTATTTATTACTTGAGTATTAATTGTTAGAGTGAATAAGCCTATGACTATTACTATTATTATTATAATGTTTATAAAAGTTTTGTTTTCTATATAATAATATTTTAATTCTCTTATTCTTCTTCTGATATTTCTTGTTATTACATTTGTTCCATTTAGGGTTAGTTCTATTTCTTCGTCGTCACTTACATCAATATTCATTTCATTTAAATCTTTAACAAAGTCAAATTTTTTAATATCAAAACCTAGACCTCTAACAAGGGTAATGGCAATAGTTATGTATTGTACTATTAAGATTATTCGGAGTAAATCTCTATATAATCTTAAAGTTTTAGCGTCTAGTACTGAGAAATATATTGTATTTAGTCCGTTCATTGATAATGATATTACGCCCGCTATTAAGATATATAATATTATTAAGATTATGTATAATAATTTTGGCTTTTTCTTATGGTGCATTAATATTAGTATTATAGTACAAATAACTATGGATAATATAATTGCAATTAAGTAAAATGAATTGATATAGTTAATAGCGTTTAGTTTGCCTACTGTTCCAGATGTAAAATTATTATAATAAGATAAAATACTGTTTACTTTAAAAGCTAAATATACATATATTCCTGCAAGAATTAAGTGTATTAGTTTAAAGTGTTTTATTAAGAAGGCATAAGGTTTTTTCAGTATCAAAAGAATCACCTCTATTCTAAGTAATTATATCATTAAATAAATAGGGGTGTCAATTAGTTTTATTTTGTTTACTTTTTATAGATAAGAAAAAAATTCCTATTATTATAGGAAAGTTTTATATATTTTTTTAGAATTCATATTATATTCTACTTCCATCTATTAGATGAATATTATCAAGTAGTACGCCTGTTCCTTCGGCTACACATGTTAGAGGACTTTCGGCAATAAATACAGGTACTTTTAGTTCTTGAGAAAGAAGTTGACTAAATCCATCAACCATACTTCCACCTCCAGTTAATACAATTCCTTTATCTATAATATCTGCTGACAATTCTGGTGGTGTTTGTTCTAGTATGCCTTTTGCAGCGTGAATTATAGTGTAAATGCTTTCTCTTAGGGCTTCTTCAACTTCGTCACTATTTATTGTGATTGAATGTGGTAATCCGGTTACTAAGTCACGGCCTCTAACTTCCATTTTTTCATTTCTAGATCCGGGAAAAACAGTTCCAATTGTTATTTTTATGTCTTCTGCAGTTCTTTCGCCAACTAGTAATTTATATTTATCTTTAATATATTTAACAATATCATTATCAAAAGCATTTCCTGCAATTCTTATTGAAGCACTATTTACTATACCTCCTAATGATAATATAGCTATATCAGTAGTTCCACCCCCAATATCAATTACCATATTACCACTTGGTTTTGATATATCCATGCCAGCCCCAATAGCCGCTACTTTAGGTTCTTCTTCTAAAAATACTTTTTTAGCACCAGTTCTTTCGGCGGCCTCTTTAATTGCATTTTTTTCTACTTGAGTGATATTAGATGGACAACATATAAGTATTCTTGGTCTGGAAAAAAAGCTTCTGCCATTTACCTTCTTAATGAAGTAGTTAAGCATTACCTCTGTTGTTTCAAAATCGGCAATTACACCGTCTTTCATTGGTTTGATTGCTTTTACTTTCCCTGGTGTTCTTCCTAGCATATCTCTTGCTTCCATTCCTACCGCTAATGGTTTTTTGGTATCTGAATCTATTGCTACAACACTTGGCTCATTTAATACTATACCTTGTCCTTTAATATAAATTAATACGTTTGCTGTTCCCAAGTCTATTCCAATGTCTTTATTAAACATAATATCACCATCCTAATCTTTATTTTAACATAGATTAAACCTTTTGAATACTATTAATTTGCATTTTTTTCCAAAAATTTAGTTCTTGTTGATTCTCCTCCTCTAATATGTCTAATGTTGATGTGATATTGTAATATTTTTGCTACTTTATTATACATATTAGCGTCTATTTCTAATAATCTATCGCTTAAATCTTTATGAACAGTACTTTTACTGACATTAAAAATTTTTGCCATTTCTCTTACTGTTTTACCAGTTTTAATTATGTAATTTCCTTCTTCTATGACTCTGTTAATAATTCTTTTATCCATTAAATTATCCCCTTTTTATTCTATTATATTTTAGTACTTTAGTGTTTATGAAAAAAAACGGTTTAACCGCCTTCTTTTTAATTTAACTCACCAAGTAACTTGCCATAGTATTCTTCCGGATTAACTACACTACCTTGATGATATAATTCAAAATGTAGATGGTTACCTAAATCACTGTTGATGTTAGATTCGCCACTTTTTCCTAATACTGTTCCTTGTGTTACTGTGTCGTTTTCTTTTACTGTTACGTTTGACATACTTTGATATACGGAAACTAAATCGTTTGAATGTTTTATTTGAATACTTGTACCTAGTATGTCATCATCACTTACAGAAATAACAGTTCCATCTAAGATACTTACTACATCAAATTCTGTACTTCCTGTATAATCAATACCGGAATTTTGCATATAGGTATTCTCATAGTAAATAATAGAATTTTCTTGACTAGTGGTATCAGCTTGGTAGTCATAATAATTTCTTGCAATTTTAACAGATTCATCTATATATGGTCTGATTATTTGACTGTCTGTATTAACAACCGGAATGTCTTCAACATTTACTTCGTCATCAGTATTAACTATAATTTCATCTTCAATATTATCTGTTATGTTTGATTCATCCTCTTTTAGTACAGCGTTACTGATAATTCCTTGTATGAAATACATACTAAAAACTAGCATTACGATTGATAATACATATATAATAGATACTGCAAATGGTTTAAGTTTTCTTTTTGTCATTTTCTCACCTCTATTTCCATTATTAACTAAAAACAGAGATAATATACATACATAAATTTATTTTTTTATTTTTTTAAATTATTCTTCTAATTTGGCAATATTGGTGTTTATATAGTAATGCTTTAAAATTTCATCATATTTATAACCTGCTAATGCCATTCCCTGTGCACCATATTGACTCATTCCTACACCGTGTCCATATCCTACTGTATCTATAACTACGTTACTTCCTATTTGGGTAATATTAAAATCTGTTGATCTTAATCCTAACTTGTTATATAAATCTCTTCCTGTGAACTCAGTATTATTTATAATTAGGGATAGTATTCTATTGCTTGCACTTCTTTCTTTTATTTCCACTGTAAGGGTACTATTATATGGTATATTTAATTTTTCATAGAATTCTTGTAAACTGAATTGTTCTGTATAGTTAAATGCGGTAGATACGTCACTATCCCATGAAGATTCAACACTTTTTAGATAAGGGATATCTTCTTTAAATACTAATTCAGCATCTTCTGTATAACCATTACTTGTGGAAAAAAACATTGCATTTATCACTTCACCATTATATTCTAAATATTCCATTGAAGTTTCGTTAACAGCGGTTCTAATTCTATTAATATATTCAGTATAATTATCTTGCCATTTATTTTTTAAGTTTTCTTCATCTAGGTAAACTTGATTGGTAACAGTATCGGTTACATCATAATTATTATTTTTATTATCTTCAATTTTTTTTAAAACATAACTCCTACTAGCGACTGCTTGAGCTTTTAGAGCTTCTTCTTCAAATAGTGCTGGCATTTCTCCCGCTACGACACCTTCTATATATTCTTCTAGCCTTATATTTTCAATGGTGTTTGTACTTTCTCTCATTACTCTAACAATAATATTTGAAAAATATTTTAATTCTATTTCTTCTATTACTTCCTTTTTGGTATTATTATTGTATAAAATAACAATTAAAAAAGGAATACTTACTAAAACTGCGGTATATAAAAATATTCTCTTCATATTAACCTCATTCTTTTATCAAATACTCCAATAATTTAATGACTATATATAAATATATTCTAATATAAGTTAGAAATATTCTTTAATTAAATGTCTGAAAAAAATCATATACAAAATTTACTACTAAGTAAGAAAGACTCATTATTATAAACATATATACTACTCTCGCTTGATAATAATTATCTTTACTTTTTTTAAAAATACTATTTAGATTTATACTGTCAACACTCCAGGCAGTTATAGGAATAATAAGTATATACAGTATAAGTTTAACCATTTTTTTCTTTATCCTTTATTTTGTTATTTCTTTTAATATATTTATCTATATTAGAAAATGGTGTTTCTATAAATTTATCGATCATTGCTTTTGCTAAGGATTCATCAATATCAGCAGAGATTGCTACGGCATTAGCGTTATTATGGCTTTTGCAAAACATTGCTTCACTTACATTGCATATTTTTGCACAGTAAATTCCTTTCATTTTATTTAAAGCTATACTCATACCAATACCTGTACCACATATAGCAATTCCTAAATCTACTTTTTTTTGTTTTATGCCATTACCTAGTTTAAAAGCATAGTCTGGGAAATCAACTGATTCTATACTGTCGGTTCCGTAATTAATTACAGTATGGTTGGCATGTTCTAAGTATTCAATTAGTGTCTTTTTTAAATATACTCCTCTATGATCACTTGTTATACCAATTCTCATTTGTCATCTTCCTTTCTAAATTTTGTACTTCCCTTTTTTAATAATATGATAATATTTTATTTATGTCAAGAAAAAAGCAACATTTTATTATGCTGCTTTGTCAAATCCATATTTTTTATTGAACTTTTCAACTTGTCCTTTTTTACTAGTTAAATTTTGCTTACCTGTGTAAAAAGGATGACAATTAGAACAAACTTCAACACTTATCTTATCCTTGGTAGACATTGTAGTAAAAGTATTGCCACAAGCACAAGTAACAGTTGCTTCTACATAATTTGGATGTATATTTTTTTTCATTTTACTTTCTCCCTTCCGCCATAACCTTATAATCAGGTCATAGATAATAAATACACTAGATATTATAGCATAAATAAATATATTTTCAATAATTATTTGTAAATTTTATATGTGTTTTTTTAGAATAATATGAAAAAAAATTGATTATATTGTCAATTCTGATTTTGGGATTCAAATACTATTATTTGTTCTGGTTGTAAATAAATGTTTTTGTTTTGTGATAGTAATTTATTTATATCAGTATCTAAATTCTCTATTATTTCATTTAAAGTATCTCCTTGTTTAGTTAGGTAGACAGTTAGTCCTGATCTTGGTAGGAGGAGTGTTTGATTAGGATAGATATAGTCATCTTTATCTAAGCCGTTTAGTTTTAGTAATAAGTCATAATCTAT
>CASEAD010000127.1 GCA_949285775.1 uncultured bacterium | reverse complement strand
CGCGGGAAACAAAGGAACCTGTAAAGTATCAATAGATTCAACAAGAAGATATCGAAAGAGAACTTGTAGTACTTGTAGTAGATGTTCTAAGGCTAGTTGTGCAGACTATAAAACCACTACAGATTCATATTACTTAGATACCGGATGCGCCGGCAGAGGGTCAAGCGGTAATCCAAGTTGTAAAAGTGGATACACTAAGAAAAATTGTAGACAAATAAGTACAGGAAAATGTGGCTGTGATTGCGTTAAGACAACAAAAACATGTGAAATACGTAACAGATCATGCTCCTCATGTGGTTGTTCAAACTGGGGAAGTTGGTCATCATATGAATATTCATCCTGTTCTTCATCAAGTAGCAGACAATGCGATTCACAAACAGTATATTACTAATAAAGATAGATATTAAACTCTATCTTTTTCATTGCATTTTAACCTTAACTATAGTATGATAAATATATAAGAACTAATATAGAAAGTAGGTATAATATGGAAAAATATATAAATGAAGCAATCAAAGAAATAGATAACATCCTCTATAATAAAAACAATCTTAATCTAAATAAAATAATAGATAAACACCTAACAAGAATATCTTTTATAAAACACGAAAGATTAATCCACCTATTAGTAACATTCTTCTTTACAATCTTAACTATTCTTTCATATATAGCAATATATCTAATAAATATCTATTTTATTATGATAACTATAATCTTACTAATAATATTATTATTCTATATTAAACATTACTATTTCTTAGAAAATAAACTACAATATATGTATAAACAATATGAAAAATTAATAAAGGACGTGACAAATAATGAGTAAAATAAAAGTAATGGATGAATTACTATCTAATAAAATAGCCGCTGGAGAAGTAGTAGAAAAATGCGTATCAGTAGTTAAAGAACTAGTAGAAAATAGCATAGATGCTCAAAGTAATGAAATAATAATCCACCTAAAAGAATCAGGAATAAGAGAAATAAAAGTAATTGATAATGGAATAGGTATGGATAAAAATGATGCCTTATTAGCATTTCAAAGACATGCAACTAGCAAATTATATACCGCAGATGACTTATTTAATATAAATTCCCTAGGATTTAGAGGCGAAGCCTTACCATCTATCGCATCCGTAAGCGAAGTAATATTAAAAACATGCCAAAATGACTGTGGAACATTAATACATATAAAAGGAGGAAAACTATTAGAAAACACAAATTGTGAAGCAAGAGTAGGAACAAATATTACTGTAACTAACTTATTCTATAATACCCCCGCCAGACTAAAGCATTTATCAAGTACCTATTCCGAACTAGCAAATATAGTTGACTATATAAATAAAATGGCCTTATCATACCCCAATGTCAAATTTAAATTAACTAACGATGATAAAGAACTATTAAATACTGATGGAAGCGGAAACTTACTTAAAGTAATAAAATCTATCTATGGCCTAGATATCACTAAAAAAATGTTAAGTGTAGAAGCAAATAATGATGACTATAGCATAAAAGGCTATATCTCAATGCCAGAAGTTAATAGAGCCTCAAGAAACTATATGACTACTATAGTAAATGGCAGAGTAATAAAAAATTCTATTTTAAATAAAATAATTAATGAATCTTACAGCAACTATAAAGAAGATACTAGATACCCAATAGTAGTCTTAAACATAAACACAGACTCTAGCCTAATAGATGTAAATGTACACCCCTCTAAACAAGACATCAAGTTTAGTAATTTTGAAGATCTAAAAAATTTAATATCTACCATGATAAAAAATAAAATCCAAGAAAAATTACTAATACCAAAAATAGAAATAAAAGAAGACCAACCAGAACCAAAATACCAGAACATTTCCCTAAATTTAGAAAGAAACATAGTCTCTGAAGATACCACTACTAACAATGATTACAAAACCAAATTATCTAACCTAATTAATTTTAATTATGATGACACCAACGAAGAAGAAATACCAAATCAAGAATATATCGAAGAAATAAAAGATAAAAACAACAAATTACCAGAACTATATCCAATAGGTTTAGCACTAGGTACTTATATCATATGTGAAAACGAAAAAGGTATATACCTAATAGATCAACATGCAGCCCAAGAAAGAATTAATTATGAAAAATATTCCTACTACTTATCTCATCCAAGTAATAATACCATTAATACCCTAGTACCAATCTTAATAGAATTACCCATGAACGACTATCTAATAATCAAAAAAAACATTGATATTATCAAAAATATGAATATAGATATTGAAGAATTTGGTGATAGAACCTTTAGAATATCTTCTCACCCCACGTGGTTTCCTAAAAATAATCCCGATAAAGTTTTAAAAAATATAATAGAACAAATAATAAAAGAAGAAAAAAACTTTAACCTAACTAAATTCAATGATCACTTAGCCGCTACTATGGCCTGTAAAGCAAGTGTTAAAGGAAATACCAGAATAACCATAGAAGATATGGAAAGCATAATAAATCAATTAAGAAATTGCACTAATCCCTTTAACTGCCCCCATGGAAGACCAACTATTATTGAATTTACTACTTATGAACTAGAAAAAATGTTTAAAAGAAGTATTTAATAAAATATAATTATTGTCTAATATAATAATATTTGATATAATTAACTAGAAAGTAGGTGACAATATATGAATGATAAAAAAATAGGAAAAACCTTAAAAGTTTTCAGTAATGAATTAACATTTGGTAAAAATGATAGATTAGTTAATATCTTTGGTGCATTCAAATATAAAAAAAATACAACTAATTATATAGTATATGCAGACACTGATGAAAAATATAATATTGTCTATTACGCTACTGCACATATCAAAGATGATAGTGTTCTAACACTAGATGCCAAAAAGGTAGAAGACACTAACGCTATAAAAGAATATATATTTAAAGTAACCAATTCAGAATCTCTGTCTGACTATGAAATGTTCAATCTAGACAAAATAAACTACATAGAAATAATAGGATATAGCAAATTAGAAATTAAACCAGAAGTATTTTCAAAATTAGTAGAATTAACTATTCCCAAACCAGAACAAAAAGAAAAACCTAAGGAAAATACTAAGAAAAAAACTTCCCCTCTAAAAGCACTACTAATTATAATAATATTATTATGCATAGGTATAGGAGGATACTTATTTTTAACTAGTAAACCAACCTCTGAAGCAATAACAAAAAGTATTACCTGCACAAAAAATTACAATCATGAAGACTTAGAAGCAGTAGTCTATGAAGAAAAAAAGTTTAATTTTAATAATAGAGATACCTTAGAAAATGTAGATAATATAGAATCATTTGTCTTTAACACACCAGAAGATTATTCAGACTTTGTAAATAGAGGATTATACTTTAATTATAGACCAGACGATGAAGTAAATGGAGGATATAGTTTAGATGACGATAACAATACATATAAAATTATAACTAAAGATAATGTTGATGAAAGCTATAATGAACCAATAGACTACGAAGAAGTACTATCATATTATAAAGCAGAAGGATATATCTGTGAAGAAAGTATTAATCAGTAGTAGCAGTTAAGGGGGATATTTATGAATAATTTTTATGTTATATATGGAACAGATAAATCATTAATAAATAACGAAGTAAACAATATAACAAACAAATTAAACATAACTGATGTAATAAAATACTCTATAGATACTAGCACAATAGAAGATATCTTAGAAGATGCTTCAACCATCAGCATGTTTTCCAATAACAAAATATTAATATTAGATAATTGTACATTCCTAACTTCAGGACATAACATTGAAAATATATCTTTATTAGAAAAGTACTTAAATAATTATAATAAGAATACTTATATAATATTTATCTCCTACACAGAAAAACTAGATTCTAGAAAAAAAATAGTAAATACCTTAACTAAAGTATCTAAAGTAATAGAAATAAAAAAAGGAGATAAAAACTATCTAAAATCATATATAAATAAAATATTAAAAGAAAAAAACTATACCATTGAAAGTATTGACTATTTCCTATCTAAAACAGGATCTAACTTAGATAACATAAAAAATGAATTAGATAAATTAATAATTTACGAAGATAAAACCAAAAATATAACTAATAAAGATATAGATGAAATAGTATTAACTATAATGGAAGACGAAATATACACTCTAACAGACTCTATTATAGAACATAACGTTGAAAAATCATTATCCCTTATGAATGAATTTATTAATAAATCAGTTGATGAAATTAGTTTAATAATTATGATAAGTAATCAATTTAGATTTATGTTTCAAGTAAAAAGATTACTAAATAAAGGGAAAAACACCAATGAAATAGCAAAAATATTAGAATCAAACCCCTATAGAGTAAAATTTACCGAAAAAAAACTATATTATTATACAGAAGAAACATTAATTAATTACCTAAAAACACTTGCTAAAATGGATAGAGAAATAAAACTAGGTAATATTAATAAAAGATTAGCATTAGAAATGTTTATTATTAATAGTAAAAATGAATAAAAAAACAAATAATTATTAAAATTTAGTTGAATATAAAATTAAATTATGATAATATATTTATGGCTTTTCAAAAAATATTCACAAATACAGATTTATTTTTCCAGTGCCCATTAAGGGTGAAAAATAAAGAAGAAGTATTTGGAAGCATAACAAAGGAGGAAAAAATATGGCAGTAGTATCAATGAGCTACTTATTAGAAGCAGGAGTTCACTTTGGTCACCAAACTAAAAGATGGAACCCAAAAATGAAAGAGTATATCTACAACTCTCGTGACGATATTTATATTATCGATTTACAAAAAACTGTAGAAAAATTAGAAGAAGCATATAATGCTTTAGTAAAAATAGTTCAAGAAGGAGGAAAAGTTCTATACGTAGGAACCAAAAAACAAGCCGCAGAAGTATGTCGTGAAGAAGCTGAAAGAAGCGGAATGTATTATATGATAGAACGTTGGCTTGGTGGAACTTTAACTAATTTTAAAACAATAAGAAGAAGAGTTAAAAGACTAGAAGAAATTGAAAAGATGGAAAGTGACGGAACTTTCGATAAACTACCTAAAAAAGAGGTAGCAGGATTAAAAAAAGAATATGATAAGTTAAACAAAAACTTATGTGGTATTAGAGAAATGACAAAATTACCACAAGCAGTTATAATTGTTGATTCCACAAAAGAAGAAACAGCAATTAAAGAAGCAAGAAAACTAGGAATACCAGTATTTGGAATAATTGACACAAATTGTGATCCAGATATGGTTGATTATGTAATTCCCGGAAATGATGATGCCGTACGTGCAATTAAAGTTGTACTAGGAGCATTAACAAACGCAATCATCGAAGTAAACGGAGGAACAATTGTTGACTATGTTACAGAAGATGAAAGCAAAAAAATGACAAGAAGTTTTGAAAAGAAAGAAAATAAAAAAGAAAGTAAATTCTTTAATAAAGATAAAAAAGTAGAAAAAAAAGAAACAGAAAAGCCAGAAGAAGAAATTATAAAAGAGCCTAAATTAGATCTAAATATCCTAACTGTAAGTGAGTTAAGAGAATTAGCTAAGAAAAAAGAAATTAAAGGTTACTCTAAAATGAAAAAAGAAGAATTAATTGAAAGTTTAAAATAAATAGAGAGTGAGGAATGATTATGATTAGTGCTAGTATGGTCAAAGAATTAAGAGAAGCCAGCGGAGCAGGTATGCTTGACTGTAAAAAAGCATTAGAAGCTACTAACGGAGATATGGGAGCCGCTATTGATTGGCTAAGAGAAAAAGGAATTTCCAAAGCAGCTAAAAAATCTACAAGAATTGCCGCAGAAGGCCTTGCTACTGTAAAAATTAAAGACAATAAAGCAGTATTAGTAGAAGTAAACTCAGAAACTGACTTTGTTGCAAAGAATGAAGAATTTAAATCTTTAGTAAATACCTTAGCAGAAGCCATCCTAAATAGTGACGCTAAAGATATGGATAGTGCCTTAAAAATAGAAATAGAAGGCAAAAAAATAGAAGATTTAATAATCGAAAAAATATCTACTATTGGCGAAAAACTATCTTTTAGAAGATGTGAAATAGTAGAAAAAGAAGACAACCAAGTCTTTGGCGAATATTCACATATGGGTGGTAAGATCGTTGCCTTAGTAGTACTTGATGGAGAAGATGAGAGCCTTGCAAAAGATATCGCTATGCAAGCAGCAGCAATGAAACCACTATATCTAAATCGTGATGAAGTACCAAGTGATGTAATAGAAAAAGAAAGAACAATCCTTATGGAACAAGCAGAAAACGAAGGATTAGATTCAAACAAATTACCAATGATTGTAAATGGAAGATTAAACAAATACTATGAAGAAATATGTTTAGTAGATCAACCATTTATTAAAGAAAATAAAATGAAAGTATCTAAATATGTTGAATCAAAACATAGTAATATAGTAAAATTTGTTCGTTATGAAGTAGGAGAAGGAATAGAGAAAAAAGAAGAAAACTTTGCAGATGAAGTAATGAAACAAATAAACAACTAAGAACAAATTGTTCTTTTTCTTTTTAAATAGAGGTGATTATGTGATAAAAAAATTGTTAATTATATTATGCTTATTATCAATATTAAATCCCAACATAATTAAAGCAGAAGAATTAATCCCAACTGATATAGTAGAAGCATTAGAAAACTCAACTATTACCACAACTAGAGAAAATGAAGGACATAACATAAATATTAACTACGAAAATAATATACTAACTATTACAGATGAATATAATAATAGTGTATATGAAACAATATTTGAATACTCCAGTAATGCCTTAACTTATTCATCTAATGAAGCAAAAGAAATATTAAAAGAAAGCACTATTTGGATAGAAGAAATAACTAACATAGTACTATCAAGCTTTAATTATGATAGTAATATTATAAATAATCTAGATTTAAAAAACTATACTTTTGAAAGTAATGGTATCGAAGGAGTAAAAAACGAGTATATTGAGAATAACGAAGAAATATATTATTACTTTTATTACAAAATAAACTTAAATAGCATTAATCTAGAAAACAATAATATAGATAATAATACCAACCAAGATGATAACATAGATGATAATACAAACACCATTACCGAAACAGATGAAACAAACACCGAAGAAACTATCGATACTAATACTACTAATCTATCAAACTATGGCTTATATATAGAAATCTTTTGCGCTGTAATAGCAGTAATAATGCTTATTATAAATGCCGCTACTAAATCTGATTAATTAACAAAATGTTATATTAATATTGACTATACAATAAAATATTAGTATAATATTAATTGTTAACGGGGTCGTAATTGGCTTCGACAGATATATTTGACCTTAAATAGCAAGTCGTATTGCCTACGTTACAGACAAAAATTAAACATAATTGGAAACGATTATAATTATAATGCTGGTGGCGCTTTAGCATTTGCTTAGGCCTAAAATATAATATAGACAGCATATCTTAATAACTCTTTGTCTATGAGACTTATTAGGATTAATAAAGTAGACTATATTTTATTATCTTCCTAAATAATAAAATGAATATTCAAGGATAGCTTATAATAATATTTGTTAGTTAATGTATTTATAAGCGAAATTATATAACTAACTAAACTTGTAGAGGTTTAAATGATAGTATATTTGGACGGGAGTTCGAATCTCCCCGACTCCACCATTAAGTATTTATCCCTTATTTTATAAGGGTTTTATTATACCTAAATAATTTTAGGACTTATTTAGGACTTATTTTCATTTAACTTATTAAGAGCATTCACTGTATTGCTCTTTTTCTCTGGAAACATATGATAATAAGTATTCTGTACCATTTCCACAGTATCTCCTAGTCTTTCTGCCACATCTTTAAAATCAAGTCCTAAATGAATTAATAAACTTGCGTGAGAGTGCCTAAAACCATGAATAGTAATAATACTATCGCCTTCATTATAATTAATTCTTTTAGATTTAATTCCAGATAATTTTAAATAATTGTTCAAATATCTTCTTAATGTTGTTTCTGCTATAGGTTTAATATTACCAAATATAAACATATCTTTTCTAAAATTACAAATCTTACTTTCTTTCTCATAACGCTTTTTTAATAGCTCAATTAAATTATCATCTAAGTCAGTTATTCTATTTGAGTTTTCTGTTTTAGGTGAAGTAATAATATATTTTTTTCCTTCTGTCTTAATAGATAAAGTTTTATTAACCCTAATAGTTTTTTTATCAAAATCAATATCATTCCAATTAAGAGCCATTACTTCTCCAATTCTATAACCTGTATAGTATAGAAAAGTAAAAATTAAAGAGTAATATTTATTATCAACAACACTAATAAATTGTTTAAATTCATCATATGTAAGAAAATTCCACTTACTATCTTTTTCTTTTATAATGCTTTCATTTTTTCTTTTTTGTAATTTACTAGCAACCTTAATATCAAAATTATAATTATTAACAACATACTGTAATATTTCTTGCATAGAGCCAATAATTTTATTAGTATATGCCATAGTGTTTTCTCTATCATTAAGCCATTCTTTCCATTGCAATAAAATATTAACTTTTATCAAACGCAATTTATAGTTTTAGAAAAATGATAATATGTTTTTATAAAAATAATGAAAAAGATGATTTAGAGAGATAGTAAAACATGCTTATTTATAGTATAATATCTATATCAAAAGGCAAAATTTTATCAAATATACAAGGAGGAACATTATATGACAGTAATAAAAATGTTAGGTACTGGAAATGGTGGAACAATAAATTTATATAACACCTGTTTCGCTATTCAAAATAAAGATGGTGTATTTTTAGTTGATACAGGTGGAAGTATAGAAATCATAAAACGATTGAAACAAGCAGATATAAAATTAGATGAGATTAAAAATATATTTATTTCACACAGTCATACAGATCATATTTTAGGATTAATATGGATGTTTAAAAAAATGAGTAGAATAGCTATGCATGGTGAAATAAAGCAAAAAATTAATATTTATTGTAATGATGTTGTATATAAAGCAATCAAAGGGGTATCTAGTTATATATTGCCACCAGTATTAACAGAAGCAATTTACAGCATAGTTAATTTTGTAGTACTTAATGATTGTGATAAGTATACTATAAATGGAGTTGAATATGAGTTTTTTGATATACTTGCAAAAAGTACAAAACAATTTGGATTTGAATGTATGCTAGATGATAATAGATTTGTCTTTATAGGAGATGAAACCTTAAATCCACAACTAAATGATAGAATTAAAGGAGCCGACTATGTGACTCATGAAGCATTTTGCTTAGATAGAGAAGAAAATATATTCCATGATTATTTAAAAAATCATTCAACTGCATTAAGCGCTGCTAAAACAATGAATGAATTAGATGTAAAGAATTTAATACTTTATCATACTGAAGAATCACATGGTAGTGATAGGAAACAACTATATTTAGAAGAAGCGCAAAGTGTATTTAATGGTAGTGTTATAGTTCCAGATGATTTAGAAGAAATT
>CASEAD010000126.1 GCA_949285775.1 uncultured bacterium | reverse complement strand
TTATAATAATCTAACTCACTAAACATATTATCTGAATAATCTAACTCACTAAACATATTATCTATTAAGCCATTTATCATATTTAAGAAGAACTTACTTCTATTTCCTTCTTTAGGTATACCTTTATATTTAACATAAATATATGATTTATTCTTTTTTTCAATAATTAATTCCTTATCTATATTAGATTGAGATAATAATACTATATTATATTTTTTACCTTTGAAGATATTTAATCTTTCGTATATTTCTTTTATATCATTACAAGGATAATCCCAAAATATATAACCTATTAAATAAAAATAATATCTTAATACTTCTGATACAGCAGTATCTTTATTTAGTCTTATAATTCTTGCAACTGTTGTCATTAGGTATCACCTTCTTTTAGTCTTATTCTTAGCCTTGTCAAGGGATCTAGAGAATGTTTCATAATTTTCATCTTGTTTTTTAAATAATTCTAGTTGTTTCTTTTCATTAAATACCAAAGTATTAATTCCATTATCATTTTTAATAATAAAATGTCTATTTAACATAATATCATAATTATGGACTAAACGTGGGGCACCAATTAATATTTTCCAACACTCTAATAATTCTTTTGCTAAGTTTTTATTATATTCACTTTCGTCTAACTCTTCTACATAATCATTTAAAAGTCTAGAAATTACTGGCTCCATATCCATACTGTTTTCATAACCACGTAAAATCCATTTTAACACCCAAAAATGAGTATAATAATGTCTAAGTATAAAAAATAAGTCTTGATTAGAATGATGAAGTTGTTGGGATATAAATATATTACTAGTATTTTTTTTATCTATTGATAGTTCTTCTGTATCTATTATATTTTTATTATATTTATCTCTTCCCTTTATAATTGTATCTATGGACATTCCTTCCGTATCTACCATATTTAATATCATAGAAATAACATCATATAATGAATAATTAGTATTAATAATATATTCTTTAAGGCATTCATAAAAATCTATAAATTGTTCTTTATATAATTCTAATCTCACTCCTATACGCGAAGATAACAAACTAGAAATATTGGCATATGCATCTCTATCACCGTAAATTGCGTGCATTCCTATATCATGTTCTAATTTTTTAATTAATTTTTGTTGAACTTCTAAAGACAATCCTGTTTGATTTTCTCTTCCAGTAATAATACCACTAATATTAAAATTAGTTTTCTTTAACATCGAAGATATTTCATCAAAACTCATAAGATTATCTTTATCTATGCAAATATTAGTTAATATATCTTTTGTTTTATCAGTAAACTCTAGTTGATAATTCCATAATACTTTATCTATATCAAAAGCATTAATTTCTGGATAAGCAATCTCTAATGTATCAAGTAAGTTCTTAATAGAGCATATACCTAAATATGTTTCTATAAATTCATATGTTTTTTTTAGGGAATTAAATTTAGGAATATTAAGTTTTTTGGTAATATATTCTTTAATTATGGATAAATCTTTTTCTTCAGATAATGGGGGAAATAATATAAATGGAACTAATTTATATTGATAATTCTCTCCTACACAAGGTATACATCTTATTGTAATTATTATTTTATTATCAATATTATATAAAAAACATCTTTCTTTATGTTCTCTATATTCTGTATCTATCATAGTCCAACCATTATAATTATTACTTGGCATATTAGGTATAGTATTAATACCCATTGTAATTGTATAATTATTATTAACTGTTCCTGTATTACAAATTGCTTCAGCAATTCTCATAGATAAATCATAATATCTACAATCATTAACTACTTTAGTTACAGTCAGTTTTTGTTGATAGGCCATAGAAAGTATATCCGCTATGTCTAATTTTGTATATATTAATTTGTTAATCCAATTATTAATCATATCTAAATTGAAAAATTCATCAAACTTCTCTGTATTTTTTAGCGGTTTCCAAACAGCTACTCCATTTTGTGTATTTAAAACAGTTCTACCATAACCTATCATATTGTCTACAAAATTTATTGGTACTGTACTATATAGAGTTATACCTTTATATTCTCCTTGATTATATTCTTCCTTTTTCTCTACAAGTAACTCTAATAAAGTTTCCATAGAACTTTTATATAAACAAATAGTATCGGGAATATCTAGAGGATTGGCATCTTTATTATTATATAACTCTTCCCATATAATGGGAAAGAATAAATTTGCTAAGTTATAAGAACTTTCACTTAAAAATACTACATAATAAGGTTTTCTAGCTGTTGGTCTAAATGTATTTAATTCAAATAAAACATTTTTATAAAAGTCTTTTAATTGTTCATAATATGCCCCTAATATCTTTTTTAAAACTTCTTCTCTTGAATTCATAATATACTAACTCCTTTAATTTTATACTAACATATGTATATTTATTTGTAAAATATTAATTTGTTATGTATTCATAACTTTTGTTTATAGATAAAAGACTGTAAGTTTAATTACAGTCTCTAGTGAATATTCTTATTCTATTATTTATTCTTTTATATTTATATTTATTTCTTATTATGTTATTTAGGAGTTTATTTATTTCTTTAGGTCTTAT
>CASEAD010000125.1 GCA_949285775.1 uncultured bacterium | reverse complement strand
TTTTGTTAAAATTAATTAAGGGAGATAAAAATGGAACAGATATATAAGCAAGAAATATATTTAAAAAAACTTAGAGGCTTTTATAATGACAATGAGATGATAAAAGTAATTACGGGAATTAGAAGATGTGGTAAATCTGTTATATTAAAACAGATAATGGATGAGATTAAAGAAAATGGTGTTAAAGAAGAAAATATTATATATATTAATTTTGAATTAATTGATTACGCTGATATTAAAAATTATTTAGATTTAGATAAGTATGTTAAAGATAGGATAAGAAATAAAAGTAAATATTATTTATTCTTTGATGAAATACAATATGTGGAAGATTGGGAAAAGACTATTAATTCATATAAAGCAAAATATGAAGATAATATATCTATTTTTATAACAGGTTCTAATAGTGATTTGTTATCTGGTGAACTTGCATCATTATTATCTGGAAGGTATGTAAGTTTTAAGATTAATCCGTTTTCTTTTAGGGAAGTATGTGAATTTAATAATTATGAGTTAGATAAATATAAGTTAGAAAAAGAGTTTAATGATTACGTTAAATGGGGAGGACTTCCTCAAAGATTTAGTTTTAAAAATGAAGATGAGGTAAGAATTTATTTAACAGATGTTTATAACTCTATTGTTGTTAAAGATATAATTAATCGTTTTAACATAAGCGATATTGAACTTTTTAATAGAATAGCAGAATATATAGCAACTACACCATCTCAAACTTTTTCTGCTGATAATTTAGCAAAGTATTTTGAAGTTAACGATAATAGAGGGGTTGGTAAAAATACGTTATATAACTATTTGGAGTATATGTGTAAGGCACATTTGATTCAAAAAGTGGATAGATATGATGTAAGAGGTAAAAGGATACTTAATGGAAAATATAAGTATTATTTAACAGATTTAGGTCTTGGGCAAATACTAAACATTTCTAAAAAAGAACAAATGGGAGCTTATTTAGAAAATATAGTTTATAACGAATTAATTTATAGAGGTTATGATGTAAAAGTTGGTAATTTAGATAAGGGAGAAATAGATTTTATTGCTTTAAAAAATGGTAATAAGGAATACTATCAAGTGTGTTATTATTTAACTGATGATAAGGTTATAGATAGGGAATTTAATGTTTATGATAATGTGAAAGATAATTATCCAAAATATGTTATTTCAATGGATAAATTTGATATGTCTCAAAATGGTATAATTCATAAAAATATAATTGATTGGTTATTAGAAGAAAATAAATAAAATAGTAGATATAAAAATAGCGTTTAATATTATGCAAAACTTGTGTTAGTAAATAGATTGGTAAAAACTTTAAAATAGTAATAAAAAAATAATCATCCTACTAAATTTAATGAAAATTAGGTAGTAGGATGTTTTTCTGTTATGTTGACATTATTGTTTTTTGTGTGATAGAATTAGTTTGTTATGAGGTGAAGAGATGAAGATTAAGTATAATTTGTTACATAAAGATGGTAATGCTAGGTATGGGAAGTTAGAGACTAATTATGGGGTGTATGAGACTCCAATGTTTATGCCAGTTGGGACACAGGCGACGGTTAAGACAATAGATCCTAGGGAACTTAAGCAAGTAGGTTCGGGGGTTATTTTGGCAAATACTTATCATTTGTGGTTAAGACCTGGAGAAGATATTGTTGATAAGGCTGGTGGGTTACATAAGTTTATGAATTATGATGGGCCTATATTGACTGATAGTGGTGGTTTTCAGGTATTTAGTTTGGCTAATAGTAAGGATATAAGTGAAGAAGGGGTTAAATTTAAGAATCATTTGAATGGGGATAGTTTGTTTCTTACGCCAGAGAAGTCTATATATATTCAGAATAAGCTTGATAGTGATATTGCGATGAGTTTTGATGAATGTCCGCCTGCTAGTGCGTCATATGATTATATGAAAAAGAGTGTTGAGAGGACAGTTAGATGGGCTAAGAGGGGACGTGATGTTCATGATAATGAGAGGCAGAGTTTATTTGGAATAGTACAGGGGGGAGCGTATAAGGATTTGAGAAAATATTCTGCTATAGAAACTGTTAAGTTAGATTTTGATGGTTATGCTATTGGTGGGGTTGCTAATGATAGGGAATCTAAAGAGGATATGTATTTGGCAATTGATTATTCTATTCCTTATTTACCTGTAGATAAGCCTAGGTATTTGATGGGGGTAGGAGAGCCTGTTGATTTATTTGAGGGTGTTATGCGTGGGGTTGATATGTTTGATTGTGTGCTTCCTACAAGGCTTGCTAGGCATGGTCATGCGTTTACGTTAGATGGTAAGATAAATATAAGGAATGCTAAATATAAAGAAGATTTTAGTGCGGTTG
>CASEAD010000124.1 GCA_949285775.1 uncultured bacterium | reverse complement strand
GATGAGTGGGGTAGAGACTTTAGGGAAGTTAAAGGAAGATAGTAGTTTTGATACTCCGGTAGTAGTGCTTACGGCTAATGCGATTAGTGGAATGAAAGAGAAGTATATAAAAGATGGTTTTTGTGATTACTTGGCTAAGCCTATAGATAAGTTAGAGTTAGTAAGGGTATTAAAAGAATATTTAGATAAGAAAAAAGACTGATATGATATATTAGTCTTTTAGTTATGATTTTGATTATTCGTTACTATCCCTTACTTTCAATACATAAATATTTAATGCAATTGTGATTTGATTTATATTTATATTATGTGATTCATAATGTTTTGTTAGTGGTGTCATGTTAATAAGGTTATTTAATGTTTTTGTATTTAGTTTCTTTGTTTCGTTTATTGTATATTTATCTATTATTGTGTAGTTCTTTTTTATATTGTTTTCTATTACTTGTTCGTTTTTATATTCTTTAATATTTAAAATTTTTCTTAATTCTTGTAAGTATTCTTTTTTAGGGGTTACTTTTATAATAATACCATCTTCTTTTAAGATTCTTTTCATTTCTTGTTCGTTTGATGGTGATAGAATATTTAAAATTATGTCAGTTGATTTATTATTTATTGGTAAATAATTTAAATCTGCAATTATTGGTATAAAATTATTATTTACATAATTACTGGATAATTCTATTCCATTTTTTGAAATATCTATTCCTATGATATGAGTTTCTTTATTATTAATTAGATTAAGTATTTTGTTATCGTGTGTTCCATCACCACATCCCATATCTACTATTAATTGTGAATTGTTTTTGGTATTTATTATTTTAGAAATAAGTTTATGTAGTTCGTCATAAAAATTATTATTTATGAAGTTTATTCTATTAATATATAAATTTGTATCATATATTGTTTCGTTTCTTAATTTATTTTTCTTTATTAGTGTAAAATATCCTTTTTTTGTTATATCAAAGCAGTGTTTATTTTTGCATATAAGAGAGTTATTCTGTAATGTTATTTTGTTATTGCATATAGGACATATTAATATGTTTTTAATTATATTATTATTTAAGTTTTGTTTTGTATATTCAATTTTTTTTAACATAATATCACCTAATTAATTAATATTATATCATATATATTCATTTTTCAAACACTTTCAATTAATTACTATTTTATAATAATAATATTTAAAGTCAAGAGAATTTATAAAGTATTTGGAATATGTGTGATTTTATCTTTAGTCTCTTTCTTTTTTTTCTATTCTTTGATATAATTAGTTAGGATAGGTGTGATAGTATGGAGAAGGTTTATTTGAAGTATGATGATGTTAGGCCTTGTGTAGAGTGTGATTATGGGTTTGTTAAAGAGATGGTATATATGGGGTTTATTTATCCATATAAGAAGCATGATTATAAGTTGTTTGGAATTATATTAGCGCTTCAAATATCTGTTTGTGTTTTGTTATTAATATTAATTCCTATGCCATATAGTATTGTATTTTGTTTGTTAATGATGTTGGTTATTAATGTTTTATTTGCTTGTAATTATAATATGATTGTTATTGAGAGTTTGTTAAAGTTAGGATATTATCCTATGGATCATAATTCTTCTGATAAGTTAATTAAAAAAGGGATATACTTTAAGTTACAGTAGATCCTTCTTGAATAGGTTGCTTTCTAGTATTATAAAATTATTGTTTAGATACATTTTATTTGCAATGTTTCTATTTTTATTAGAGCTTAGGTTTATGAAGTTACATTGTTTTTGGATACATATATTTATGCATTCTTTAAGGAGTTTATCTCCTAGGTGTTTGTTTTGGTAGTCTGGATGAATGCATATTGAGTTAAAGATAGCTATTTTTTTGTTTTCTAATATATTGTTTATATAATCTATTTGGATTAGGCCTACTAATTTATTATTTATATATAATCCGATTAGGTTTCCTAATAGAGGGAGTTCTATTTGTCTTTTTTCTTTATTAAAACATAAGCAATATAGGTTCATTGCAATGTTATAGTCTTCTTTTGGTATTTCTTTTATTATCATATTTAATCCTTCTTTCAATATTATTGTAACATAAAATATAAAATATTTATAAAAAATATATCATTATAATAGTAAATATGGTATAATGTTTAATATAGGGTGTGATGCTAGTGGGTAAAGGATTTAGAACTATAGATGAGCAAATAGAGATATTAAAGAATAAGGGGTTAATTATAGAGGATATTGAGTTTGCTAAGGAAGTTTTATTAAGAGAGAATTATTTTTTTATTAATGGGTATAGGATATTACTTATGAATTCTTATGCTGATAAGACTTTTGTAGTGGGAGCTACTTTTAGGGAACTTTATTCTATATTTTTATTTGATAGACATTTTAGGAATATTTTGTTTAAGAATTTGATGATTATTGAGAATCAGTTGAAGTCTGTTATATCTTATCAGTTGTCTAAGAAGTATGGGTTTAGGGATAAGGATTATTTAAATGTTAAGAATTTTAATAATGATAAGTTAAAGTCTAGGAAGGTTAGAGATGTTATTGATAAGATGAAGAGACAGATAAGGGTTAATGGTTCTAAACATATGGCGACTATGCACTATATTAATAATTATGGTTATATTCCTTTATGGGTGTTAGTTAAGGTATTATCTTTTGGGATAGTGTGTGATTTGTATTCTATATTAAAACATGAGGATCAGGTAGTAATTGCGGATATATTTGGGGTTACTACTAGAGATTTGGATAGTTTTTTGCCAATTTTGGCTAATTATAGGAATTTATGTGCTCATGAGGATATTGTATATGAGCATAGGACGGAGAAGAGTATTGTTAATACTATATATCATGAGAAGTTAAATATTCCTAAGATGGATGATGAGTATATATATGGGAAGAATGATGTTTTTTCTGTGTTAATTATTCTTAAGTTTTTGCTTAGGGATGATGATTTTAGGTTGATGATGAAAGAGATAGATTATGAGATATGTAAGTTAGATGGTATTATAGATTCTATTCCTATTCAAAAGATATTGGATAGGATGGGAATTCCTGATAATTATATGGATATAATTGATTTATAGAAAGAGGGAATAGTTTATATGAAAAAAAGTAGTATAGGTGTTATTTTGGTAATATCAGTGTTATTGTCTTTTATATGTGGTGCGTTGGGGGCTTATATGATTACTTCTGATGCTGTGGTTTCTAATGTTATTAGTAATGTAACTGAGGAGAAGGTTGTAGAGAATAGTATTGCTGATTCTGTTAGTAAGGTATATGATGCGGTAGTAGTAGTTGAAGGGTTTAATAATGGTCAGTTAGTGTCTACTGGTACTGGTTTTGTGTATAAAGAGAATGGTAATAATGCATATATTATGACTAATAATCATGTTATTAGTGGATGTGATAGTGTTGAAGTTATTTTTAGTGATAATAGTGAGGCTAGTGTTAGGGTTATGGGGAGTGAGGTTTATTCTGATATAGCGGTGTTATCTGTTGAGAGGGATAAGATATTATCTATTGCTAGTATGGGAGATACTGAGAGTTTGAGAGTGGGGGATACTTTATTTACGGTTGGTTCTCCTGAAGGGGTAGATTATGCTGGTACTGTTACTAAGGGTATTTTATCTGGTAGGGATAGGTTAGTAGCGGTTGCTTTATCTGGTAGTAATACATCAGATTATTATATGAAGGTTATTCAGACTGATGCGGCAATTAATCCTGGTAATAGTGGTGGTCCTATATGTAATATTAATGGAGAAGTTGTTGGTATTACTAATATGAAGTTAGTAAATGATGATGTTGAGGGGATGGGATTTGCTATTCCTATTGAGGATGCTTTGTTTTATGCAGCAACTTTAGAAACTGGTAATCAAGTTGTTAGGCCTTATTTTGGTATTAGTATGATAGATATTACAGATAGTTATTATTTGTGGCAATATGGTATAAGTGTTCCTAATGATATAGAGGAAGGTGTTGCTATAATAGAAGTTGTATCTGGGAGTCCTGCGGATAAGGCGGGGCTTAGAAGGGGAGATATTATTGTTTCTTTAGGGGAAGATGATGTTTCTTCAGTAGCGGAGTTTAGGTATGCTTTATATAAACATAATGTTGGGAATGAGGTAGAGGTTAAGTATGTTAGAAATGGTAATGAGGATACTGTAAGGGTTAAACTTACTAGTAGTTAAGAAGAGCTGATATGATTTATATTGGCTTTTTTTTGGAAAATAGAATGTTTTTTCTTATTTTTTCTTGATTTTCTTTTGAAGGTAACATATAATATTAGGTACTGATGGAGGAGATATTATGAATATATTTAATTTTAATAGTTTAAATGATTTAAAGTTATATAGAGCTAAGTTAGCGATTGAAGTATATGAGTTAGAGGAGGTTATTAGAAAAAGGGGGAGAAATGGTGGAGATATTGAGTTAGATAGTTTAAGAGTTGATGGTTTAAAAAAAATATTAAGTGAGATAAATGATTGGCTTTATTATATGGATGAGAAGAGAAATATGAGTAATGGAGAGTGTTTGAATGTTCTTCTTAGTGTTTTAAATAAAGATGCTAATAGGTATAGTGTTAAGTTTTATAATCTTGAAAAGATAAGTAAGGTTTATATTGTTAGTAATGATAGAGATATTACTAATAGAGAGTTTATTACATAT
>CASEAD010000123.1 GCA_949285775.1 uncultured bacterium | reverse complement strand
TTATTATATAATAAAATGTTGGTTTAGTAAATAGCATTTTATGTTTTAGGAAAATTTTATTAATTAGATAAGATTCTTGTTATTTATAAGAAAAATTAAAATATTTTTAGTTTTTATATTAAGTTGTTTTTGGTTATTTATATATCATATTTTTTGACATAATATTTCACTACTAGAGTATTATAATGTATTTATAGTATTGTGCAAAAGAAAAAGAGACCGAAGTCTACTTTATTTCACTGCCACATTTTGGACAATACTTAGTATCAGATAAAATTTCATTTCCACATGTAGCACAAAACTTTTTAGCAGTATTATTAGTATTATTTGGTTCAGTAGTATTAGATTGTGTAGTATACGTAGTGCTGTTAGTGTTATAAGTATTATTAGTATTTGCACCAATAGGACCATTAGGGCTTACTGATACATTATCATCCCAAGTGATATTATTTGAGAAACCAATAACAGGTAACATTATATATGGAAATAATGTCATTAAAACTGCATATCCAGTATCTTTATGTAATTTCTTAGCAACATTATAATTGCAGAAAAACATCGCAACTATATTGGCAAGACTACATAAAAGCGATAATTCTTCTAGTCCAATCAACGAAGTAATAGTGCTAGATATTATTAATAAGAAATACCACCAATTAAGTCCTGATATTTCAACATATACCCAAGTATTATAATAAGGTATTATTGCTTCCCAACCGTTCTTTCCTGCTTTCTTAAATAGTCGCCATAGTCCAATTACGTATATAATATAAAGTATTAGAAAGATAATTAGAAAAAATATCATAAAGGCACCAAAAGCTAAAAAAATTGATTCTACTCCTGCTATATCATACATCAAAATACACTCCTTTCCTATAATAATTATAAAATAATACTAGTAAAAAAGCAACAAAAATATCTTACTTGGGACATAATATTTTTATTGCTATCTTATGGTGAGTTATATTTAGTGTAACTCTTTGCATACTCCAGGATCTGGTTTATAAAAGCAATGATTTTTATATTTTCCTGCTAAATCTTGCTCCCACCATGTACTTTTACAACTTTCCCCAGAACTTGGCGCATAAAACCATAATGCGTTAGTTGCTGGATAGTAATATTCGCCTCTAATAGCACGCTCAGCTAAATTTTTCTCTAGAGCGGTGGGGTTTCCATAAAATAAACTACTAGACGTTCCAGAAAATCCACCAGGTGATTGATAAACCATTTCGCTAATGGTATTTATATCTTTAAAAGTTAAACAATCCGCTAAAACTCTATTAATTCCCACATTACCTACCATTAGCATTCCTAGGTTGCCCTCACCAACAGCCTCTGCTCGCATAAGTCTAGCTAATAGTTCTAATTCTTTTTCTGTATATTTAACAACCATATTATCACCTAAAATAATATATGCATAGATATATATGAAAAGTTACCACTTATCTGTTTAAAAAAGTAAAATATTATACAATATAAACATAGAATACAAAGAAAGGGGAATTTACACATATGCTTGGAAACTTTAACGAAGAAGCCCAATTCATTTTATTAAAGGCCAAAGAAGAAATGTTAGAACTAAATCATCCTTATATAGGGACAGAACATTTAGTATTATCAATATTAAAGAACAAAACTAATTTAACTTCTAAATTAGAAGATTTTGGATTAAATTATGATAATTTTAAAAGAGAGATAATAAATATAATAGGAAAAGGTAATAAAAAAACTCAATTTTTTCTTTATACACCACTTCTTAAAAAAGTAATAGAAAATGCAATGCTAGATTCTAAAGATAATAACGATGGTGAGGTAACAATTGAACATCTGTTTTCTTCTCTATTAGAAGAAGGTGAAGGAATCGCTATTAGAATATTTATAGGGATGGATATTGATATTGATGAGATGTATGATGAATTTTCTTCTAGATTAGTAAAGAGAGCAAAAAAAAGAAAGAAAAAGTTATTAATTGATGATTTGGGTGTAGATTTAATAGAAAAAGCAAAGAATAATAAGTTAGATCCTGTTATTGATAGAGAAGATGAAATTAGAAGACTAATAGAAATATTATGTCGTAGAAGTAAAAATAATCCTTTATTAATAGGTGAGGCTGGTGTAGGGAAAACCGCTATTGTTGAAGGGTTAGCTAAAATGATTTCTACAGCCGATGTACCTTTAAATTTGCAAAATAAAAGAATTATTTCTATTGATATGGCTACTATTGTTTCGGGAACTAAATATCGTGGGGAGTTTGAAGAAAGATTACAAAAATTAATTAAGGAAGTTATTAATGAGGAAAATATTATTTTGTTTATAGATGAAATACATACTTTAGTAGGTGCTGGTGGTGCTGAGGGGGCCATTGATGCTTCTAATATTTTAAAGCCTTATTTAGCAAGAGGAGAGTTGAGATGTATAGGCGCTACTACTACGAATGAATATAAAAAATTTATTGAACCGGATAAAGCTTTGGAGAGAAGATTTCAAAAAATTTCAATTAAAGAACCTAATGTTACTCAAACAATTAATATACTAACTAAATTATCGCCCATATATGAAAGTTATCATCATGTTAGTATTCCTAATTCTATTATAGAAAGTATCGTTGAGCTTTCAAATAAATATATATATAATCGATATCAACCAGATAAAGCTATTGATATACTGGATGAAGTATGCGCTATGGTAAGTATTAAAGAAAATAAGCATTTAAAGGAAATAACAAAATTAAGAAAAGAACTTCAAAAAATATCTAAAGATAAGAAAGCTTTAATCTTGGATAACGATTTAGAAAGTGCTTATCAGTACAGAAAAAAAGAGTCTTTTATAACATCTAAAATAAATAAGCTAGAACTGAACTATAAAAATAATATAAATACTATAACTATAGAGGATGTTGCTAAGATAATAAACCTTAAAACAAACATTCCTATTTACGAAATAGCAAAGGATAATATTAAGTCAATAACTTCTTTGGAACAAAAGCTTAAATCAATAATTATAGGTCAAGATGCCGCTATTAATAGTTTGGTGAAAATAACAAAGAAGATAAAATTAGGATACAGTAACAATACGGTAAAATCATATCTCTTTGTTGGTCCAACTGGTGTAGGTAAAACTAAATTGGCAAAAGTGTATGCTCAAGAATTATTTAATGAGAAGAATTTAATAAGATTAGATATGAGTGAATATTCAGATGCTATGTCTATAAATAAATTGACTGGGTCAGCACCTGGATATGTGGGATATCATGATAATAATACGGTGTTTGATAAAATAAGAAGTAATCC
>CASEAD010000122.1 GCA_949285775.1 uncultured bacterium | reverse complement strand
ATCAGCAATTAAAATTATATCAATAAAATACTGTATTGTCAACACTTTTTAAAAAATAATTCCAAAAATTATTGTTCTCAATTATATTATATGCTATAATTATAAAGACGGGAGGATTATTATGGAAATAGCCTTATTAATAATATCAGTACTATTAATTATTATAGTATTATTACAAAGTGGTAAAGCAGAAGCCGCTGGTCAAATAATACAAGGAGGAAACTCAGATTTATTCTCTAATCGTAAGGAAAGAGGATTTGAATTATTCATAAGTAGAATGACTATGTTCTTAGGAGTAGCATATTTTGCTTTAGCACTATTTATATCATTAAGGTAGCTTACGTATGTAAGCCTTTTTCAATAAAGGAGGACTAAATGGAACAAGATATATTAGAAATATTAAGTGATACTAACAAACCAGCAAAAAGCATAATTGAAATAAATGATGAATTAGGTTTTACTAACATAGAGGACTATAAAAAACTAGAAAAAACACTAGAAAAAATGGTTAAAGAAGGAACCTTATACTATAGTGACAAGAAAAAGAGATATCTACTATTAAAAAATAGCCACCTATTAAAAGGTAAATTACTAATGAATAAGAAAGGATTTGGCTTTGTAGAAATAGGAGAAGGTAAAGACGACATCTATATTCATAGAGATAACCTAAACAATGCGAGAAATAACGATACAGTATTAATTGAATTAATTGGTGACAAAACAGAAGGAAAGATTATAAAAATTATCAGTCACGATGATGATTCTTTTGTAGGAGAAGTATACTTTAAAGATGGATTATGTTATGTAAAACCAGATAATAAAAATAATATGGATATAGAAATACCAAAAGAATATAGGAGTGGTCTAGTTGAAGGACACAAAGTAGTTGTAAAACCACTAAACACTAACAAATATCAAGGAGCAATATTACATATTATAGGCCATAAAAATGATGTAGGTGTTGATATAATATCATACGTTTACGCCAATAACTTTAACCCTAAATTCTCTGATGAAGTTATTGAAGAATTAGATAACATTCCTGATGAAATAAGTGAAAAAGATACTTTAGGTAGATTAGATCTAAGAGATAAATTAATTTATACTATCGATGGAGATGACACTAAAGATATAGATGACGCAATTAGTATTAAAAAATTAGATAACGGAAACTATGAATTAGGAGTTCATATAGCGGATGTAAGTAATTACGTAAAAGAAGGAACATTACTTGATAAAGAAGCATATGAAAGAGGAACTAGTGTTTATTTAGTAGACAGAGTTATTCCTATGCTACCGCATAAACTATCTAATGGTATATGTTCACTTAATCCTAATGTAGATAGACTATCAATGTCTTGCATTATGGAAATAAATCCCAAAGGAAAAGTAGTGAGCTATGACATCCAAAAAAGCGTTATCAGAAGTAGAAAACAAATGACCTATAATTGCGTAAACCAAATATTAGATGATAATATCATACCAGAAGGATATACTGACTTTGCAGATAACTTAAAACTAGCAAAAGAATTATCTGATATCATTAGAAAATCTATGGTAGGTCGTGGTTATATTGAATTCTCTAGCCCCGAAGCCAAAATTATCGTTGATGAAGATTGCCATCCAATAGAAATAAAACTTAGAACCGAAGGAACCGGAGAAAATATGATAGAAAACTTTATGGTTATTGCTAACGAAACAGTCGCTAGTTTTATCTATTACCAAAACTTACCTGGAATCTATCGTGTCCACGATAAACCAGATGAAAAAAGATTACAAAGTTTCTTTAATTTCTTAAATGTAAGAGGCTACACAGTAACAGGAAAGAAAGATAATATAACAGGTAAAGACCTACAAAGAATTCTAGAACAATTACAAGATAAACCAGATACTAAAATATTAAATGACTTAGCAATAAGATGCCAAGCTAAAGCTGTTTATTCAGATGAAAATATTGGACATTTTGGATTAGGAAGCAAATGCTATTCTCACTTTACTTCTCCAATTAGAAGATACCCAGATTTAACGCTTCATAGATTAGTAAAAGATTATACTGAAAACTATTCCAAAGAAACAATCGAAAAATGGGCCAACTCCCTAGGAGAAATTGCTAACCACTGCTCGATTAAAGAACAAGATGCTGTTAAATGCGAACGAGATGTCGATGATATGAAAAAAGCTGAATATATGGAAAATCATATTGGTGAATATTTTGATGCTGTTATATCAGGAGTTCACGAGTTTGGAATTTTTGTTGAGTTACCAAATACCATAGAAGGTTTAGTTAAAATAGAAGACTTACCTAAAGGTGGTTATGTATATAACGAAAAACTATTAAGCTTAATTAGCAGAACAACCAAAAAAAGATACACCTTTGGTGATAGTGTCAAAGTAAAAGTAATAGGAGCAAGCAAAGAAACTGCTATGATTGACTTTGTCTTAGTAGAAAATAATTAAATATAAAGGAGGAATACCATGGATAATAAAAAAATAAAAGTAGTAGGCACAATGTTTTTTAAAGATGGAAAAATACTAATAGATAAGCCAAGAAAAAGACCAACATACCAAATGATAGGTGGAAGTGTAGAAGAAGGAGAAACACCTCTTGAAGCTGCCATAAGAGAATGCCACGAAGAATTAGGAAATAATGCTATTTTTGATCAGAATAAAATAAAATTTGTTATGGACTTTGAAGAAATAGCTACCAGTGATCCAACAAAGAAAATACATATGCATATCTTTATCTATGAAGGAGAATTACAAGGAACATTAACAACATCAGATGAAATAGAAGCTTTTATGTGGTTTGGTAAAAATGATGACTACAACTTATTATCTAATACTCTAAAAAATGAAATATTACCTTATACCATTAAAAAGAAACTAGTAAAATAAAAGGATAATTATGGAAATATTAAATAGAAAAGCTAGATATGACTATATCATAGAAGAAGAATACGAAGCTGGAATAGTCCTAACAGGAACTGAAATAAAATCTATACGCCTTGGTAAAGCTAATATCAAAGATAGTTATGCCATCATAAAAAATGAAGAAATATTCCTCTTAAACACCCATATTTCAGCCTATGAAAAAGGCAATATCTTTAATCATAATGAAACAAGAACCAGAAAACTCTTATTACACAAAAAAGAAATAAAAAAACTATCTAACAAAATAGAACTATCAGGATATACCTTAATACCATTAAAAATATACTTTAAAAATGGTAAAGCCAAAGTCTTAATAGGCCTTGCTAAAGGAAAGAAAAACTATGATAAAAGAGAATCTATTAAAGAAAGAGATATCGAAAGAGAAATGAGAAAAAATTTAAAATATCACAACTAAAAAGTGATATTTATTTTATACCAAATTTATGTTAAAATATTAATAAGGTGGTACTATGAAAGAAGAAAAGAATTTTAGGGGAGGGTATAGCTTAATAGAACTCTTAGCAGCACTATTTATAATAGCAATAGTAATAACAATCATTATAACATCAGTAACATCAAGAATTAATATCAGTAAAGAAATAGGTAATAATTTAACAGAAAATAATATAACAGAAGCATCT
>CASEAD010000121.1 GCA_949285775.1 uncultured bacterium | reverse complement strand
GAAGAAAGTTTACAAGAAAATGGACAGAATAGTAAAGAAAGTTCTAGTGGTAGTGATTTAGATAATCAAGAGTTATTATCAAGCGGTATGCAGACATATCCACAAAAAAGTGGAAAAGATGGAAGAGATGGAGAAAAAAGTAGTAGTGAAGAAGAACAGTCTAGTATGAAAGATGGTTCTTTAAAAGAAAGTAATACTGGACAAAATAGTCAGGGAAATATAAAGCAAGAGAATAGTGGTAAAAGATATAAGATAAAGAATAAATTTATTGATAGTAGAAGAGATAATATAGATAAGTTAAAGAGATTGCGTGATAGGTTAAAGAAGCTTGATATGGGGCATAAGAAATTAGTTAAAGAACATTTAACTGGTAAGAAGAAAGAAACTTATGAATCGGAAGAAGAAGTTAATTTATCTAGTGATAATAGAGAGTTTTTAGATAGTTTAAATGAACTTCCTTCTTTTGAAGATAGGGATAGAGGAGGGGGTTATGTAATTGATACTTCCACTGAGGTTGATGTTAGTGAGAGTGTTATTAGGACTTTAATTGTTAAGTTTTTAAATCAGAGGTTTTGTAATAGAGATAGTGATTTGAATATAAGGTCTAATAATTTTATTAAGAGTGATGGTTTTTATAAGTGGGATATTAAAAATATTATTACTCATTTGGAGACAGAACAAATTAATAGAGTATTGCTTGATAAATATGGGTATGAATATGCGGAAGGAGATGGAGAAAAGGTACCTTTATCATTTTATTTTGATATGTCTGGTAGTATGGCTAATTATTCTAGTTTATTAGCGATTATAGCGATAGAGTTATTAAAGAAGAATGTTAAGGTATTGGTTGGTTTTAATGAGAGGGTTAATATACAGATTAATTATATAGATAAATCTATTGATGTAGAAGAATTTTCTAGTTTATTATCTAGATGTGGGAATTGTAGTTTTAATAGTGATGATATTAGTAGTAAGCAAATTAAGATAATTAATCGTAATATTGATAATTATTTATTGGGGGCTAAGGCGGAGAAGTGTTTTGTATTTAGTGATTTTGATCCTAGGAGTGAGATTATTAATTTATCTAATGGGGTTCAGGTTTATTGGTTTTGTTTTGAGAAAAATTATAATAAGAGTGATTTATCTGATTTTCAGGGATTTATATATAATGTTAGTAATATTAATGATATAGCGGATGGGTTAGTTAGAGTTAATCAAAATTGTTTTAAGGCTATATGTTATATAGATAAGAATGTTAAAAGTAAGAGATAGGAGTGTATAAGTATGAAGTATTTAGATATAAAGAAGGTTAAGGAGTTATTAGAGGAATATAATTATTATGCTGATGAGAGGATTGTTTATAGTATTTTTAAGGCAATATTTGCTTGGAATAATAATGGTGTTAATAGGGAACAAGGTATATATTCTGTATGTTTAGAGGGGCCTACTGGGGCGGGTAAGACTTTTTATGCAGAGACTTATACTAAGTTAGTTAAGTATTTATATGGAGATGATGTTTATTTATTAGATTATCAATGTGATGCGACTACTGGTAAGAGTGAGTTATATGAGGATATCAATATTAGTGCGGCGATTAGTAGGGATGCTTCTAAGGTTAATATTCCTGGTAAGTTAGTTGAGGCTGTTAATTTGGTTAATGCAGGTAAGAGGGTTATTTTGTTTTTAGATGAGTTTGAGAAGTCTAGGTTAGAGACGGATACTTTTTTATATCAATTTTTGCAAAGGGGTAAGGTTAATGCTCAACAGTTTGGGGATTTAGAGATAGAGAGTAAATATATGAATAATTTGCAAGTTGTTTTTTGTAAGAATGATAATAGGGAGTTATCTGAGCCTTTGCTTAGGAGAAATCGTATTATTAGGGTTGATTATATGACTCCAGAGTTATTTAATAAGGCGGGGAGTAATTATTTATTAAATGATAATGAGTCTATGAGTGAGATATATAGAGGGTTATTTAATTTAGTTTTATTGATATATAATGATGCTTATGCTATTAAAGATAAGTTAACTAGATTACCTTCTTATTCAGAGATGATTATTGCAATTAAAGATGCGGCTGTTATTATGAATTATGCTAATGCTCCTAAGAATATAATATATAATGAGATTATAGAGGGGATGTTTAAGAAGTTAGATGATATTGCTACTATTAAGGCTTGTATAAGTGAGGATAGTAAGCTTAAGAGTGTTATTTCTTCTATGGAAAGTGATACTAAGAGTAGTATTAGTATTGATGATATGATTAGAGATAGTTATGCTAGTGATATTCGTGAAGAATATAATAGTAAAGTTTTAAAGTTGCAAGAGGTTATTGATAAGTGTCAGGATGCTATTAATAATGGTAGTTATGTTAGTAATAGAAGTTTGTCTTTTAAGGTTGGAGATGTTTTAATGCAAGAGGGTGATTTTGAGGAGGAGATTGTTTCTAATTTTAATGATTCTTCTTTAAATATAAGAAGAGGGGTTAATATATTTGATGTTAGTAATAAAGGTTGGACTGAGGTGGTTACTTTAAGTGGTAAGGATTTGAAGAGTGGTGTATTTTTAGAGGAGTTAATTAATAGTTCTAAAGATATGAAGTTAACTGTATATGAGAATGGTTTTAGTATTAATGTTGGTAGTAATAATATTGGGTTTGTTATTGCTAGGAGTAATGGTAAGACAGTAGTTAGATTTATGTCTAGTAATAAGGTAATGGATATTTCTAGTTTAAGGGTTATTAATAGTATTAGTAAATATATTATTAGTGTTAATAATAAGAATTTATCTGATTTAGGTATTAGTACTACTGATAAGGGAAATATAGATGTTAATTGTTTAGTATATAGTGATAGTAATATTATGGGTATGAATATGGTTAGTGATAATATTTATTTAATGAATAATTTCTATGATATAGATAGTTTTTCTGATTATGTAGATAATGGTATTCCTAATAAAGAGAGTAGTAATTATAAAAGTGTTATAGATGAGTTAGAAAGTAGTGTTAATAGTAGGGGTAGAGATAGTAAGAAAATGATGAGAGTAGTTAGGTGATAGTTATGGAAGATAAGTTTGAATATGAGATAGTAGG
>CASEAD010000120.1 GCA_949285775.1 uncultured bacterium | reverse complement strand
ATTCTTCATTATCTAGGAGATTTAGTTCTGGGTTATCTGTTTCATTTTTTATAAAATCTATTAAGTTATTAGCGTCATCTGTATCGGATAGTGTTTCTAAGGGGATGGCTTCATTTAATAATTTATGTTTTCCTCTATTTAGTTTGGTTACTTGGCTCATTAGTTGTCTATCCATACAAACACTGGTAAATGTATAGAATGTTACATTATCGTTAGGGTTAAAGTTTTTTATTGATTCTTCAAAGCCAATGGTACATTCTTGAATTAGATCAGATAGTTCTAAGCCTTTATTTTTTACATAAGGATAGATTTTTTGACTTTTTTTTATCATTAGGGGTTTATATTTTTTATGGAGTATGTTTATGGCATCTTCATTATATTCTTGGGCTAAGTTTACTAATTCATAGTCATTAAATTTGCTATAGTCAGTCATAGTTCCTCTTACTTGTTATTTCAGATAAGATAATGCCACAAGATACTGATGCGTTTAGGCTGTTGATTTTTCCTTTCATAGGTATTCCTACTACAAAATCACAATTGTTGGTTATTGTTTTGCTCATTCCTTTACCTTCGTTTCCTATTACTAAACATATATCCATATTATAGTCTTGTTGGTTATAGTCTTGTCCTAACATATCAGTTCCTATTATCCAGTAGTTATTTTCTTTTAGTTTTTTGATAGCCCATGATAAGTTAGGTACTTTTATGATTGGGATATGTTCTATTGCGCCAGCGGATGTTTTTACTACGGTTGAATTTACTTTTACAGATCTATCATTAGGTATTATTATGGCATCTATTCCTAATGCTTCGCTGGTTCTTATTATAGCGCCAAAGTTATGGGGATCCTCTAGGTGATCTAGCATTACGATGGTTTTATATTTTTTATTTATAGTTGGTAGTATTTCTTCTAGGGAATAGGTTTTTATATCATCTATTTCTAAGATTATTCCTTGGTGTAATCCTTTTACTTTGTTATCTAATACTATTGGGTCTACAAAGTTTATTTTTATATTTTTATTTTTAATTAATTCTATTATATCTTTATCTTTAAATTTTTTACTTATTAGGGCTTTATTTATTTTAGCGTTGGTTGTTAATTTTTCTTTTACGACGTTTTTTCCATATATATACATTATTTCACCTCGATATGATTTAGTATTTCTTCTAATCTATTAATGTTATTTTCTAAATATAGATATCCTATTAAGGCTTCAAATCCTGATGACATTTTATAGGTTATAATATCTGTATTTTTAGGATGGGTTTTTCTTTTATAGTTTCTTCCTCTTTTTACGATATCCAATTCTTCTTGAGTTAGAATGTTATTTTCTATTAAGTTATTTAATATTTTTGATTGTCCTTTGGCGGATACATATTTAATAGCTTCTTTTTGTAAGTTATCTACTTTTATGATGTTATTTTTTATTAGTTTAGTTCTTATATATGCTTCATATATGGCGTCTCCTAGGTACGCTAATGTTATTATATTTATATTAAATGTATTCATAATGCTCCTTTATATTAAGTTATCTCTTATGGTTATTTTTAGATTTTTATCTAGGTATATTTTTAGGTTTATGGGGTTTGTAAATTTAATGAAACCTAATCCTTCAATGACAATATCTTGGTTGCTTTTTAGGTTATATTCTTTTAAGGGGAGGTTTTTTAGTTTGTTATTTTTGAGTGAGTTTATTTTTATATTTAAGGAATTGGACATATAGATGACAATACTATTTGGGTTATTAGTAAGATAGTCTAGTCTTATAAATTTATCTATTATAATACTTCCTTTAGATTTGGTTTGGTATGTTTTGGGTTTTATTTCTTTTTTAGGGGTTATTTTTTTTAGTTCTTCTTTAGAAAGGTTATTAATAATAGAATGTTCATTAATTAGTCCTGGGGTATCTATAATAGTTAGGTTATTTAGTTTAATTATTATTTTATCTAGGGTTGTTGATGGGTAAATACTGGTAGTTACTTTTGAATTGTTATTTCCATAATTTTTTATTAGTTTATTTATAAGAGTTGATTTTCCACTGTTGGTTGAACCTACTATATATACTTTATTATTGTTGTTATGTTCTATTATTTTATTATAGAGAGTGTCTAGGTTATAATTATTTATACTGCATATGATAACTATATCTATGATATTTGGATATTTCTTTTTTATATAGTTTATTATTTTATTATCTTTAATTGATTTTGGTAAGATATCTCTTTTACTTATTACTAATAATACTTTATTAAATTTATTTAAGTAATCTAGATTTAGTGTAAGAATGTCTGATATATATAATACTAGATCATTTTTGTCTATGCTGTTGAGTAGTTTTAGGTAGTCTTTATTAGTTAGAGATACTTTTTTATATTCGCCATAGTTAGATAATTTAAAACATCTTTCGCAGATGTTTTTGTCTGGTTTATCAACATAACCTGGTAAGTTTTTATTTTGGTTTTGTAATGTTATTCCACAACCTGTACATTTATTTTTCATAATATACTCCTTTGGTAAATAGTCCTTTTTTAGTGTATTTATGGATTAATATTGTTTCTAGGGCTCTTAGTATTTTGGTTAGTAGGAAGTCACTTTCTGATAAGGGATCTACTAAGATAGTATGTATTCCTACTCTATTTCCTCCTAATATATCTGTAAATAATTGATCTCCTATGATACATACTTCTTGTTTTTGATAATTATATTTTTTTATTATTTTATTAAAATTATGTTTGAAGGGTTTTTTTGATGAGTAATGGCAGTTAATGTTTAATTTAGTAAATGGTATGGTTCTTCTTTTTGAGGCGTTAGTGAATATTATTATATTAAATCCCATTTTAGTTAATTTATTAAATAGTTTTTGAAATTCTTTGGTGGGAGTTTTTTCTTTATATGGTAAGCAAGTATTATCTAGATCAAATAATAGACATTTGATATTGTTATCTTTTAATTTTTTGTAGTTTATTTTATAAATACTTTCATAATATTCTTTGGGAATTAATTTATTCATTTGGTACCTCCTAAAATTATTTTGGATAGATATAATACTATATTTAATAGTATGTCAATATTTGTTTTTTATTCTGGATGACATTTGATATGTAATATATATTTGTTTAAGATATAATTGGTATGTTTAATATATCATATATAAATTTTGTTGTCAATGTTCTAAAAAGGGGGATAAAAGATATAATTTAATAGAGGGGAGTTATATGTTAGTTAGTATTATTAATTTTATTTTGCATAATATGTCGTTTTTGGGATCATACTCTAATGATGTGTTTCCTGAGCCTTTAGGGGATGATGAGGAGAAGAAGTATATAATGCTTATGAAAGATGGAGATAAGGATGCAAGGAATAAGTTGATTCTTCATAATTTAAGGTTAGTTGCGCATATAGTAAAGAAATTTGATTCTGGTAGTAATGATACGGATGATTTGATTGGGATTGGGACGGTTGGTCTTATAAAGGGTATTGATACTTATTCTATTGATAAAAAAGTTAGGCTTACTACTTATATTGCTAAGTGTGCGGAGAATGAGATACTTATGTATTTTAGGAGTAATAAGAAGAACGCTAAGAATATTAGTATTTATGATAGTATTAGTTATGATAAGGAAGGTAATGAGATTACTATTTTAGATATTTTAAAGACTAAGGATCCAGATTTTATAGAAGATATTTATTTGAAAGATAATATTGTTCTTTTGTATAAGTATTTAAATGTTTTAAGTGGTAGAGAAAAGGAGATTATTATAAAGAGGTATGGGCTTAATAATGAGGAAGAAATGACACAAAAAGAGATTGCAAAAGAGATGGGTATTTCTAGGAGTTATGTATCTAGGATAGAAAAAAGGGCTATTACTAAGATGCTTAAAGAATTTATAAGAGATAAGAAGTTTAATTAAAAATAAGAGTATTTGATATGACTCTTATTTTATTGCAATTATTTATAATTAACCTCTTTCTATAATATCTAAATAACTATTAGTATTTATGATAAGTTTGTTTTTTTCAATTGCTTCATTTAATATTTCTATTTTTTTTTGATAGTTATTATAGATATACCAATCAGGTGGAAATAAATCATAATATTTATTATCTAGAGTTATTTCTCTTCCTCTAGATTTTATATAGTTTATTTCTAATAATTGACATATTAATTTTTCTTCATCCATTATTATCTCCTTTATAGTAAAATTGATTATAAGTATTTTCTAATGTATTATAAAATTCGCTTCCGAATAGTTCTTTTAGAATTTCAAGTGCATATTCTGTACTACTTTCTTTTATAGCTGTAAAGTTGGCCATTATTTCACTATAAGATCTAAATTCTGTTTCTGATATTGTTGCTTTTTCTGTACGGCCATCAGGAAATTTTAAATTTTCATAATAATTTTGACCATGGCCATAATTTAATTTAAATTTACGACCGTATGTATCCTCTTTTTTTCCTAGGAAAACTGAATCTATAATATCTGACAAGGCTGCATATGCTTCATAATTGGTTAAATTAATTCTGACTCGTTCTTTATTTACTACAGAATTATATTCATATATTGCCAAAGTTTCTGCACTATAATCACTATGAGTGATTGCTTTTATGAGTTGTTCATTGTATCCTTTTTTTATTAAACGTTCTTTTAACTTATTAGGATTTTGTATTAAATATTCATAATTTTCAGTTAATAATTTTATATATCTCTCTTTTGTCATTCCGTTAGATTCTAGTGCACTTATTATATTCTGCTCTGCCTGTTTTTTTGATTCTTGGTTAAATAGTGAATCTAAAAAAGTTGTAATATTATATAAATTGCCATTACTTGCTATTTGTTTTGCGTTTTCTCTTATTTGCATCCAGTTTCTTATAGTAATATTGTTACCTTTATTTTTTGAATCATTGAATACTCCCTTAAATAAGAAATGTCCTATTTCATGGAATAGCGCTATAGTATCTTTCCATTTCAAACGTTCTTCGCTTATTAGCACTTTGGAATCAATTGAAACGTTTCTGTCGCTATCTGTATTAATTGAAAAATCGGGGTTTTCAATTTTTTTTGCAATTAATGTTTCTAAGATGCTTATCTCTTTGGTATTTCCTGACTTTACTTTTGCATTGATTGTATCTATTACTAATTGTATACATTCTGGATTACTTGTTGCTCCTGTTTGCATAATAGCAGAAAATGTTGTACTTACTATTTCTTGATAATCATTGAAACTACAATTTCTTTTTAATATTTCTAATTTTTGCATAATTGGAAAACTATTTAAATATTGTTTGACAAATTGTTCATTTTTAAATAAATTAATATTATCATCAATATTGAAAAAAGTAGTAGCGAACTGGAATGAATATGGATCTAAATTTGAAACTATGTTATTAATTGATTTTTCACTTAAACCTTCTATTGATAATAACTCTCCAGCAAGCTGCTTATAATTTTTTAGATATTCTTGAGTTAGTTTTTCGTTTTCAAAAAAACTATTTAATTTATTTAGTTCTTCTGGGTTGCCTTTACTTGAAATACGTAATGAATCTATTATTGTTTTTACCTCCATTATTGATGACTCGAACTCTAGTGAAGAGTCTGTTATTATTTTATCTGAGTCTTGCGCTTTTATTGTGCTTCTTTCAGTATCTGTTTTAACTGTATCTTGATTTGTCGCTATAGGTTCTGTAGATGGTATTTTTCCTTGCTCTTGTAATGATTTATACATCTCTGCTTGGGACGTGGTT
>CASEAD010000119.1 GCA_949285775.1 uncultured bacterium | reverse complement strand
TTTTAATATTTATTAATAATAATATAAGAGAGGATTGATATTATGGATAAGAATAATGAATTATTACTTTATATTTATGAGAATGCTAGTATGGGGGTTAAGAGTACTACGGAATTAATTAATATTTTAAATGGTAAGGATAATAAGATTAAGAAAATAGTAGAGGATGAGTTAAAAGGATATGAAGAGTTTGTTAAGAAGAGTAAGAAGTTACTTAAGAAGTATAAGGTAGAGCCTAAAGAGAAGGGAATAATGGCTAATATTATGGCTTCTATGTCTATGAAGATGGAGATGATTAAAGATAATAGTGATGCTAGGGTTGCAGATATGCTTACAAAAGGTTTTACTATGGGAAATATAGATATAAGTAAGAGAATAGATAGGTTTGAAGGTGAATGTGAGAAAGATATATTAGAGCTTGCTAAAGAGTTACTAGGTTTTGGTAAGGAAAATATTAAGTTGTTAAAGGAATATTTATAGTGGTTGCTTTAGTTACGGGAGCTTCTTCTGGTATAGGGAGGAGTATATGTAAATATTTAGCTAGTTATGGTTATGATTTGTTTGTTGTGTCTAGGAATAAGGAAGAGTTAGAGGGTATTTATAAGGATTATAGTGTTAAGGTTGTATGTATTGGGGTAGATTTAAGTAAGAAGAGGAATTGTTATAAGTTATATGATATGTTAAAGGGTGAAAGAATTGATATTTTAGTTAATAATGCTGGTATGGGGGATGCTGGTAATTTTGTTGATACTTCTTTAAATAAGGAATTAGAGATGTTAGATTTGAATGTGAGAGCATATCATATATTGACTAAATTATTTATAAGGGATTTTGTAAAAAGGGATTATGGGAGAGTACTTAATGTTGGTAGTATTGCAGGGTTTATGTCAGGGCCTCGTATGGCTAGTTATTATGCTACTAAGAATTATATAGTTAGTTTATCTATGGCTATTAATTATGAGTTAAAGAGTATTGGTAGTAAGGTATATATAGGAGTATTTTGTCCTGGGCCTGTTGATACGGAGTTTAGTAAGAGAGCTTGTGTTAAATTTAATATAAAGTCTATATCTAGTGATGAGGCTGGTAAGTGTGCAGTAGAGGGAATGTTTAGGAATAAAGTAGTAATTCTTCCTAATAATATGAAATTAAATAAGTTATTAATTAAATTGGTGCCTAGTTATGTTGTTATGAAAATAAATAGTTTAATTCAGGAAAGAACATCTAATTGATGTTTTTTATTTGATGAAAATGGGAAATATTTGTTATAAAATAAAGACTTTTTATTAGATTTTTGATACAATAGTTTGGTATTGGAGATGAGTATTATGAAAACAGATGATTTTGATTATTATTTACCAGAAGATTTAATTGCACAGGTTCCTTTAGAAAAAAGGGATGCTTCTAGGTTGATGGTTGTTGATAGGAAGACTGGAAGTATTAGGGATAGGTTTTTTTCAGATATTGTTGATTATTTTAAAGAGGGTGATGTGTTAGTATTAAATGATACGAAGGTTTTACCTGCTAGGTTATATGGTGTTAAAGAAGATACTGGTGCGGGAATAGAGATATTACTTTTAAAAAATATTGAGTGTGATAGTTGGGAATGTTTAGTTAAGCCTGCTAAGAGAGTTAAAGTGGGGACTATTATTAATTTTGGGGATGGCTTTCTTAAGGGAGAGTGTTTATCTTTAGGTGAAGAGGGGATTAGAGTTATTAATTTTAGTTATAAAGGTATTTTTTATGAGGTGTTAGATAAGTTAGGGACTATGCCACTTCCTCCTTATATTAGAGAAAAATTAGAGGATAAGGGTAGGTATCAGACTGTTTATGCTAAGGAAGTTGGTAGTGCGGCTGCTCCGACAGCGGGGCTTCATTTTACGAGGAAATTGTTAGAGGAGATTAAGAGTAAGGGAGTAGAGATATGTTATGTTACGTTGCATGTTGGTTTAGGTACTTTTAGGCCAGTTAATGTAGAGGATGTTACTAAACATAAGATGCATTCTGAGTATTATACTATGAGTAAGGATACTGCTTATAAGTTAAATTGTGCTAAGAATGAAGGTAGGAGGATAGTAGCGGTTGGGACTACTAGTACAAGGGTATTAGAGACTATTATGTCTAAATATGGTGAATTTAAAGAGTGTTCGGGATGGACAGATATATTTATTTATCCTGGATATGAGTTTAAGGGAATAGATGGTCTTATTACTAATTTTCATTTGCCTAAATCTACTTTAATTATGCTTGTTAGTGCTTTTTGTAGTAAAGATATAATAATGAATGCTTATAAGTATGCAGTAGATAATAAGTATAGATTCTTTTCTTTTGGTGATGCAATGTTTATAGGGGATATTGATAAAAATTAGGAAAAAGTGTCAAAAAAGTGTCAAATTAGGGTAAAAAAATAAAAAAAATGATATATAAAAGAAGGAATTTGGAAATAAAAATAGAATATTAATATTAGAGGGTGAAAAAAATGGCGTATGTTGATGAGGGCACAATAAATGCGATTAGAAGAAAACATCCTATTAAAGAAATAGTTGAAAGGTATGTTAGTTTAACTAAGAAAGGTGAGGATTATTGGGGGTTATGTCCTTTTCATGCGGATAATAATGCTTCGATGAGTGTTTCGGTTAAGCTAGATATGTTTCAATGTTTTGCGTGTCATAAAGCGGGTAATATATTTAATTTTATTGCTGATATGGAGAATATTAGTTATGGTGATGCGATTAGGTTACTTGCTAAAGAGGATGGGTATGAGGTATATAGTGTTAAGAAGAATGATAGTAATTTAGAGTATTATGAGATATTTAAGCTTGCTAATAAATTTTATCAAAATAATTTGAATAGTAGTTTAGGAAAGAATGCGATTAAGTATTTAGAAGATAGGGAGATTAATAGGGATATTATTAGTAAGTTTGAGCTAGGGTTATCTATTTCAAGGCAACCTGTTACTCCTTTTTTGCTTAATAAGTATGATATTAATAAGTTAATTGATATTGGTATTAGTAATACTGATTCTAATGATGTATTTGTTGATAGGATAATGATACCTATACATGATTTACATGGTAATCCTATTGGATATGGTGCTAGGATATATCAGACTAAGGATGGTAGTAAGTATATTAATACTAAGGCTACTAAGTTATTTGATAAGGGGAGGATTTTATATAATTATCATAGGGCTCATGAGTTATTAAAGAAAGATGAAGCGATTATAATTATGGAGGGTTATTTTGATGTTATAAGGGCTTCTACTGTTGGTGTTAATAATTGTGTAGCGCCTATGGGGACGGCTTTAACTAAGGAACAAGTTAGTATTTTAAAAAGGGCTACTAATACTGTTATTTTGTGTTTTGATGGTGATGAGGCTGGTAAGAATGCTACTATTAGAGCAATTCCTCTTTTGGAGGAAGCTAAGTTAAATGTTAAGGTTGTTAGGTTAGAAGAGAAAGATCCTGATGAGTTTATTATTAAGAGGGGGAAGGATGAGTTTATTAAGAAGATAAGTAATCCTCTTAGTGTTATTGATTTTAAGATGAGTATATTGAAAGATGATAAGGATTTAAATGATGCTAAGGATATAAGTGAGTATTTGGATCAGATTATTAGGGAATTAGTAAAGGAAACTGATGAGTTTGTGGTAGAGGTTAATTTGAAAAAGTTAGCTTCAAGGTTTGATATTGAGTATGATTTATTAAAAAAAAGGTATAATAAGTATAAGAGTGCTAATAAGGTAAGAAGTGGTAATAATAATATTGTAGTTAAGAAAGAGAAAGTTCTTGATAAGTATGGACAGGCTACGGATAATTTGTTATACTATATGATTAAGTCTGGGAGTGTTATAGAGAAGGCTGAAAAAGATGTTGTGATGATATTAGATGATAAGAAGAGGATGTTATTTAATGAGATTATTTATTATTATCATAAGTATGGGGAATTGATAATTGCTGATTTTATTAGTTATTTAGTTACTAGTACGGAGGTTTTTGATACTTTTAATGAGATAATTAATATGAATTTAAAGGATGATTATACGGATAGAGAGATTAGTGATTATATAAGTGTCGTTAATGAATATGTAAGAGAAGATAAGATTAAGAAGTTGGAGATGGAACTTAAATTTGAGCCTGATCCTATGAAACAGGCAAGTATTTGTATGGAAATAACTAAGATAAGAGGAGTGAAGAATAATGATAGAAGAAATTAAGACTTTTGAGGTTAGGAAGGATGAGTTAATAAAGCAAGGTAAAGCTAAGGGGTTTATTACTTATGAGGAGCTTGCTAGTGGATTAAGAGGTTTAGATTTAGATAGTGATTCTTTAGATGATTTATATAATTCTTTGATTGAGAATAATATTGAAATTGTTACTGATGAGGGACAAGCTGGTGATGATGAGGATGATGCTGGAGGTAGTATTGAAGATATATTAAAGGATACTACTATTGCTAAGGAGTTATCTATTAATGATCCTGTTAGGATGTATTTGAAGGAAATTGGTAGGATTAGCTTGTTATCTTTAGATGAAGAGATGGAGTTATCTAAGAGGATAGCAGATGGTGATGAGGAAGCTAAGAATATTTTGGCGGAGTCTAATTTGCGTTTGGTTGTATCAATTGCTAAGCGTTATGTGGGTCGTGGTATGTTGTTTTTAGATTTGATTCAAGAGGGTAATATTGGATTGATGAAAGCTGTTGAGAAGTTTGATGCAACTAAGGGATATAAGTTTTCTACATATGCTACTTGGTGGATTAGGCAGGCTATTACAAGAGCTATTGCGGATCAGGCTAGAACGATAAGGGTTCCTGTTCATATGGTTGAGACTATTAATAAGTTATCACGTTATCAAAGACAATTAACATTGGAATTAAATAGGGAGCCTACTGATGAAGAACTTGCTAAGAAGATGGGTATGCCTGTAGATAAGATTAGAGAAGTTATAAAGATAGCGCAAGATCCTGTTAGTTTGGAAACACCTATTGGTGAGGAAGATGATTCTCATTTGGGAGATTTTGTTAAGGATGAGAGAAGTATGAGTCCTGAGGAGTATACGGTTCATGAGTTATTAAAAGATGAAATTAGTGATGTTCTTCTTACTTTAACAGAGAGAGAGGAACAGGTATTGAGACTTAGGTTTGGTCTTGATGATGGTTCTTGTAAGACTTTGGAGGAAGTTGGTCAAATGTTTGGTGTAACAAGAGAGAGAATTAGGCAAATTGAGGCTAAGGCTTTAAGAAAGTTAAGACATCCTTCTAGGAGTAGGAAGTTAAAGGATTTTTTGAATGAATAAGTTATCTAGGCGTTTGATGACCATAGCGGATTATGTTGAAGATAATACTAGTATGGTTGATATTGGTTGTGATCATGGGTTATTAGATATATATTTATATCAGAATAGAAAGAATATAAAGATAATTGTTAGTGATATAAATAAGAAGGCAATTAGTAATGCTATTTCAAATATAAAAAAGAATAATTTGGAAGATAAGATAAAGGTTATAGTAAGTGATGGTCTTGATAATATTTCTATGGATGGTTTGGATACTATAGTAATATCTGGTATGGGTGCACATACGATAGTGGGGATATTATATAGTAATATTAGTAAACTTAAAAATATTAAAAATATTATTATTCAAAGTAATAATGATATAGATTTTTTGCGGGATAGGGTTGTTAATATAGGCTATTATATTGAAAAAGAAGCTTTAGTTAAAGATGCTGGTATTATTTATACGGTTATTAAGTTTAAGAGGGGTAAGAGATTTTATACTAAGCGTCAGTTATATTTTGGTCCTTATTTAATGAAGGAGAATAGTAAATTATTTAGAGAAAAGAAAGAGTTAGAGTTAAAGAAATTAAAGAAGTTATATCCTTTGATTCCAAAGAGTCATTTTCTTCATAGATTAAAGATTTGGAATAAGATAAGGATGTATAGATATTAATTCTTTATATATTGGGGAGTTTCTAATTATGAATTAGATGTGTTATAATGTAATAGAATAAAAGAGGTGGTTAGATGAATAAGGATTATGATAGTATTTTAAGAGAGAAAAATCAGACAAAATCAATATTATCAGAAATTTCTGAAGAAAATTCTAATAAACCTAATTATGTTATTATATGTATGTTTGTTTGTATAATAATAGTAGTAATAAGTTATATAGTTTATTTTAATACTATATTGAGTGGAAAAAATATTTTTTTGAATGATTTTAAAGTTATTAGTAATGAATATATGAATATTATTACTAATTTAAATTTTAATTATGATTTAATTGGCAGTTATGATGGTAATATTAGTATTGTTAATGGTAATAATAATAGGGAATTAAGTTATAATATAGATAGTGATGGTAATAATATTTATTTTAATATTTTTGATGATAGTGATAATGTAGAATATTATAGTGATGGTGTTAATAGTTTAGTTAAGGGTAATAATATAAGTGATAGTTATATTAATATTGGAGATATTAGTATTTATGATTATATTGATTTATATGGTAATTTAATTAATAATATAAATAGTTTTTTAGATGATAAGGATAATTATAATAAAGATTTTTATTTTGAAGGGGAACAGCCAGTTGTTAAGATAGAAGTTAATTTTAATGATGAAGAGATTAATAATATTATAGGGAATGAAAATTTAATGTTAGATGGTGATTATAATATAAATATTACTTTTCTTAATAATGCTTTTACTAATGATATTATAAGTGTTAAGGTAATTGTAAATAATAGAAGTGAAGATAAGAGAAGTGTTTATTTATATGAAAATAATGCAATTAGTTATACTAATGATGATGGAGTAGATGATAGGATAGAAATATCTAATGATGGAAGTGATTTTGTTTTGGAATATTATAAAAATGATGTTCTTTATAG
>CASEAD010000118.1 GCA_949285775.1 uncultured bacterium | reverse complement strand
CCTAGTAACATATCCTACATAATAACTTGACTTCATCCTACCTTCTATCTTTAAACTATCTATCTTACTATCTAATAAATCACTTATATTATTAATAGTATTCAAATCCCTCATACTAAGCAAATAATTACCATCAGTCTCTATTACCTGATTATTCCTAATTAACTTATAAGGTAACCTACAACTACCAACACATTGTCCTCTATTACCACTCCTCCCCCCATTCATACTACTAAATAAACAACACCCAGAATAACTTACACATAAAGCCCCATACACAAATACCTCTTTCTCAATATCTATATCTACACTATTAATTTCCTCTAAACTCATCTCCCTAGCCATTACTACCCTAGTAACACCTAAATCCTTAAATAACTGAATACCTTCTTTATTATGATTATGACACTGCGTAGAAGCATGTATCTCTAAATTAGGATAAATATCTCTAATCATACTTATCATTCCCACATCTTGCATAATAACCGCATCTACACCATTACTATATAAAAAACCAACATACCTAATAAAATCATCTACTTCACTCTCATATATCAAAGTATTAACCGTAATATATATCCTAACCCCATATAAATGACAATACTTAATAGCCTTAACCAACTTATCCTCATCAAAATTATCCGCATAAGCCCTAGCACCATACTTAATACCCGCAAGATATACCGCATCAGCCCCATTATTAACCGCACTCTCTAACATATCCCAATTACCAACAGGACTAAGTAACTCTACCCTCTTCATAACACCACTTCCTATAAAAAATTATAACAAAAAGAACTACATTTTACTAGTTCTTTATAATCAATCAGTAAAAATTACATATGGACTATTAGCACTACCATCTCCCCCAGACACTGCTGTCCCATACTTTAAAGATATTGCTGGACGTAATTCACTTAAATCATTAACCCCATAATAATTTAAAGTACCACTAGAAAACACATCCATCTCAAGAGCATAGTTAAAAGTAAAATGAGAAGGAGTAGCAGACCACCAATTGCTATCATTACGAAGATAATATGAACTATTTGCAACATTACCTTTACCACCAGCAAGCATTATTTCATCTGCAGTAAGTAAACCAACAGGATAATCTAAGTCCCCATTTCCATTACTACTACTAACAGTAAATCTATCTATTTCCCTAGAACAACTCAAACTAGGTTGAAAAGTATTAAATACCCTCGCATATGCTCCAAAATATAAATAACTACTTGTACTTCCACCATCAGGGTCCCATCCCCCTAAATCACTTATAGTTCTATCATTACACCATATAGTATCTTCTAAATAACTAGAGTATCCTTTCTGTTCTATATTAGTGTAATACCAATAATCTAAAGTACCACTAGTCGTATTATTACCCTTTATGGTACTACTATTAGTATTATTATCTAACATATCTGATAAAGCACCTTCAACTGTCTTACCATTAGCAAGAGTTATATAATACATAGTACTACTAGATGTATAATATATATAATATACCTCATCACAAGTAGTTCCCCCCATACAAGTATAATGATAATTATCTAACCCACCATCATAAATACTAGACCAATCAGAAGAAGAAATAGTATCAGTTAAAGTATAACTCCCACCTGAATAAGTAACCCCATTCCCATAATAATAAGTACTTGTTACATCACTCATATCAACACTATCTCTAGTATATACTGTACCATACATATATCCAGCATAAGCAGGTGATTCATAATTTAAATTAAAATCACTAGTTGCTACCACAGTATTATTACCCGTATTATTACAAGTCCCATTAGTAGGTAGACCATTATATATTAATTTAACTCCCCCAGTTTCTGTAGTTCTAACAATCTTAAAACACATATCTGCAAATAACACATTATTATTATCTACAGCACCCCTATAATAATAGATAGGATATGTATCATTCTGTGTACCACTTCTTATATATACACCCTTACCATTAGTATCACTTGAAATAGAACTAAAATCTATATCCGTATCTAATACAGCATTCTCTTCTACTATACTATTAATACTATCAGTATCTACAACAATATTAGGAGTAGATTGTATAGTATACGGATCGTTAACACTCCCATCCCCCGAACTCACTACAATACTTGATCTTAAAGAAATTGAAGGACGAATACCAATATCAATACTACCAACATTGTTTCCAATAACAGATCCCGTCGCATCTATTCCAAGCCCATCAGAACTATTAACTAAAAACATATATGGTGTATTAACCCACCAAGCACTACCCGTATAAAGATAATAAGAATTATTTCCTGTATTTCCCCCGCCAGCAAACACAACTTCATCAGCAGTAAGTAATCCCACCGGATAATCTAAGTCTCCGTTTCCATTACTTTCATTTACAGTGAATTTATCTATATCTCTTGTACAACTAAAACTTGGCTGACTCAAAACAAAACTACTCATAACCCCAAAAACTATATAATTATACTTATTATCTGAATGCGCTGTCGTCCCACCATCAGGATTCCATCCCCCTAAATCATATATACTTCTATTGTTGCACCACACGGTATCTTCTATATATTCAGAGTATCCTTTTCTATCGATGTTATTATAATACCAATAATCTAAAGTACCACTAGTAGTATTATTTCCCTTTATAGTACTACTAGTTACATTATTATCTAACATATCACTTAAAGCATCTTCTATCTTTTTACCATTTGTTAAAGTTATATAGTTCATTGTACTATTACTCGTATAATATATATAATATACCTCATCACAAGTAGTTCCACCCATACAAGTATAATGATAATTATTTAAACCACCATTATAGATACTAGACCACCTAGATGATGATATTGTATCTGTTAAAGTATAAGTTCCATTAGAGTAAGTTACATCATTTCCATAATAATATGTATCTGTTACATAACTCATATTTTTAGAACTTCTCTCATATACCGTCCCATACATATAACCTACATAAGCCGGCGAATTATCACTCGGGTTAAAAGTACTAGTCCCTATTTGCGAAGAAGTACCTGTATTATCACAAGTTCCATTAGTAGGAAGTCCATTATATATTAATTTAACTCCCCCAGTTTCTGTAGTTCTAACAATCTTAAAACACATATCAGCAAATATTACATTATTATTATCTACATCTCCTCTATAATAATATATAGGATTAGTATCATTCTGTGTACCACTTCTTATATATACTCCTTTACCATTAGTATCACTAGATATTTTACTAAAATCTATATTAGTATCTAAGATAGCACTCTCTCTTATAACACTATTAAGAGTCTTAGCAGTCCTTATCTTAACCGCATTAACCTCAATACTAGCACTAAATACCTTATTTTCCATATTACTTTGATCTAACCCATTATCACTAATCCATACCCTAAAAGTAAATTCATTATTATTACTAGAATATATTACCTCCTTACTAGTAAGTTCATAATAATTACTAGTAAAATCTACCCCAGTACCCTCTTTTATAACACTACCATCTCTTAATAACTGATATTTAAAATTCTCATTTTTTAATGCATCATCTATATTTATATCAACTAAAGATATAGATAACAATACCTCAGCAACATCACTACCACTAACTACATTAACAGTAAAATTATTACTATCTGCTAAAGATTCTACCTCACTATCACTAATAGGTAACGCAGTCGTAGTATTAATAATCTCACTACTCTCAAACAATACTTCTATATATTGATTATAAGTATTAACATTAAAAGCCGTAGTCGCTCCACTAAAAGTATAATAAGCATAACTAGTAACTAACATTATACAAAATACTAATACAATTACTATAGATATCTTACTAAGTAACTTCCTTATATTCACACCATCACCAGCTCTCTATTATCTTAATATAATTATAACCCAAATTTAAAAAAAAGAAAATAGTTTTTTACTATTTATCTTGATCTATATTATCCGCAGAATTAATCGCTATCCCTAACACAAATACATAGCTAATTAAATATATCCAAATCATAAGAACAATAATACTAGACAAATTACCATACATAATACTATAATCAGCAAAATTCTGTAAATAATAACCAAATACCGCTGTTGTAACAACCCATATAATAGTAGTAAACATAGCGCCATAAGTAGTATCTCTACTCTTAATAGTCTTACTAGGCGCTATTGTAAATATAAGTTTTAATACAATATATATCAAAAAGAAAGTAATAGGCCATTTAACAATACTATATATAAATATTAACTCATCATAGAAAAT
>CASEAD010000117.1 GCA_949285775.1 uncultured bacterium | reverse complement strand
TTTGGTATTCCTTCAATCATGGTTTGGGCTACTCTTTTCCTATCATCTTCACTAAATTCATTTATAATTATAGGATCAATATGGGGTTCTTCAAAACCACCACTAGTATTTCCTGTTTCTGCTATTGAGAAATTAAAATCGTTTTCTCTATATCCTACTGCTTTAGATGATACTGATGCTATTTGTCCATCTAATACTCCTGAATTTAATCCTCCGCCTTGTTCTTTTGTAAGAAATATACTTTGTTGCTCACTTATTTGCTTTTTTTTAATTGGATCAAATGGTGAAATTACAAAATCTAGTCCAAATTTTTTTGAAAAGTCATATTTTCTAATAAAATCATTTAATAAAATTATATCAGTATTTATATACTTAAGTGTTGGACCGTATCCTAGAGAAATGGCTTTTTGTTTATCAAAAAAAATCACGCCAGTTGCGGTTTGTATTGCTCCCATTCTTTCAAAAGAATAACTTTTCATCTCGATTTTATCAACATTTACTGTATTAGTTAAATTGCCTGACAAAGCTGCTTCTAAAAAACGTTCTTCACTTTCTAAAAGTAATTCAATTAACTTGTACTGATTAATCTGTTTTCCGCCAAATTCTTGTAATAATTTAAATGCTCTGGTTGAATCTGGAAATATGGTTGCAAATTCCTTTGCATATCTTTCGTGTGAAGTACCATCCTTATCTTTTTTATTTGGGTTTAATATTTTTCTGTAATCAAAGCCCATTAAATGAAAAAAAGTGTAAGGGGATATCTTAATTTTTGCTTGACCTATCATATCTCCATTGTTATTTGTTGAAGTTATTAGCCATACTTTGTCTTTATATAATTGTTCGTAGAGATAATAATTCCTTCTTAATGCTTTAAATATTCTTCTAATTTGATTTTCATCAGATGGTATAGGCATCTGACTTGGCCTTTTATTAGAGTTTTCTATTACTTCATCTGTTATTGTAATAATCTCCTTATTTCCCATAGAATATAAAGTTTGTCCTACTAAGTCTAAAATATTATGGTTTCTTAAAAAAGATAATATCTTACTTTCAGCACATAAACTCATCATTAAATATCTAGTAATATCATCTGGACTTGCACTGACTCTTTCATATATTGTTAATATATCAATTCCTAAATTACTTTTTATATATTTATTACACATTTCAATAATTAAAGCTAAATCAATTGTAGATATTTGTTCCTTATCACTAAGATAAATATCTAATTTTTTTAGTTCTGAATCTATATTAAAATTATTTTTCATAATAAGTCTACTTCCTTTTCTTATAATATTTCTTTTTATCTTTATGTATTAGCTATATTCATATTATATTATTTATTATCCTTTGAAATATATATTAACAGCATTATTATTCCTACTAGATTAATTCCAATAGATAAACCTAATAATACTCCAGAACTAAACTGTCCAAACGAAGTTATATCATTATTTCCAAAAAATGTATATAACAAATATAATATATTTCCTAAAATTACTAAGCTTAATCCTATTTTACCTTTATTCATATAAATCTCACTTTCTAATTATATTTATCTATTAACTTTTCTATTTTCTTTATCTAATTCAATAGCTATAATCTTAGTTAAATAATCTCTAATAGCGCTATTATCTTTATGTAACATCATAGTATCAAATAATTCACTGCTATTCTTTCTTCTAACGGTTCCATTATCAACTATATATTCAATGTTTAACTGAGGATATGTTTTTAAGAATTCTGGATGTTCTTTTATATAATAATCAAATAATGTATTAATAACGTCTTCTTTACCATTTATTCTTCTTATTAAATTAGATTTCTTTAGCATGCTATTAATATCATTGTTTAGAGAATTTTTAACATCATTTTTTAAATTTAAGCCAATAACCTGTTCTATAAATATAATCATATAATATAATCCATTAGCTTCTGCATCTATTTCACTTGCAAGATATTTATAATTTTCTCTATAATAATCAAAGCCCTCTTTATGGCATAAATCTCTTAATATCTCATCCTTTATAAAAATTAATATTTCTTCATTAAATTCTCCTGTATCAATTGCAATATTTTGTCCTATATGTCTAAGTTCGTGAAAAATAGTTACTAGTTCCAATATATAATTATTATCATATATATCTTTAATTACACTTTCATTTATTCTAATAATAAAATTCTTATAGGCTAGTCCATCACATCTTTCGTCATTGCTTCTTTTAAAATCATATATAGCGCATAGTGGATTATATTTCTTAATTCTATTATTATTTATTGCTTTCATTACATCTGTAATATAACATTTCATTACTTCTACAAAAGTATCATAACTAACTATTTTTTTATTAGGTTCTAATAATATATTTCTAAATACACTAATATAATTTAATTCTTTACTTGGTCTAATTTCATTGCTAAGACAACTTCTTAAAAATATATCATCACTAGTACTTAATACTTCTTCATTAGTAAGTTTTATATTAATACTATCTAGTTTTTTTAATATTCTTTCTTCTAGATTATTCTTTCTTATAAAATCTTCTAATTCTGGGAAATCATCTTTAATAGCGTATAGTCCTACTGCTAATTCATCTAACTCTAATTCATTGCTTCCTAGTGTTGGTAAGTACTTACTTAATTCTAGAGCAGCATATTCTATATTAACAAAATGTTTGCCACAATAGGGACAAATGCCTGTCTTGAGATGAATATCTCCTCCACAACTAGTACATGTTTTATTTTTTGATAAGACTTCTATATTTTTTTGCATAATATCTTTATCCATTTTAACGCCACCTTTATCTTTATAGTCTATTATTATCTTTAAACCATTTAATTGTATCTATAATTGTTTCTTCTAGATTTCTAGTAGTATAATTTAGTTCTTTGGTAGCTTTACTATGGCTAAAATTTGATTTTGCTTGTAATGTATATAGGGAATATTTAGTAAATAAAGGGACTTCTTTTTTTATATTATAATATAATTCACATAATGGAGAAATTAACTTAACTAAAGATATGGGTAATACTATAGGTATTTTCTTAGTACCTATATATTTATATATTACTTCTGCTATTTCTTTGATTGTTATATATCTATTAGATAGTATATAACACTCTCCTACTTTTCCATTATCAATAGCCGATATAATTCCTTCACTGACATCCCTTACATCTACAAAATCATAGCCACCTGAGACGATAGCGGGTAATTTTTTTCGAGCTAATTCTAATATCAATCTTGTCATATGGGTCATACCATAATCTCCTGGTCCTATAATACCTGAAGGTTGTAAGATAGTTGCGTTTAATCCATTATTCTTAATATTTTCTATGACTATTTTAGCCGCCTCTGCTTTAGACTTAGCGTATATTCCCTCGACTAAATCTTTATTAAATTCCTTTATTTCTACTATTTCTCTATTGTTATTAGGCTCTGGTATTGAATGAACAGTATTAATATATATAAGTCTTGCATTAGTTTCCAGACATTTGCTAATGATATTTTTAGTTCCTAATACGTTTACTTCATATACTTTAGGATTTGGTTTGTTTTTAATATAAACTAAAGCTGCGCAATGAATAACAATAATATCTATATCTTTATCTATATAAAATATATCATTTAAACTATCTTTCTTGGTTATATCTCCATAATATACTTTACAATCAATACCTTCTAAAGATTTTATCTTATCATCAGGTAAAACTAAAACTCTGACCTCATTATTATCACTGACTAACTTTCTTACAATATTATTGCCTAAGAAGCCATTAGCACCTGTTACAATATATATTCTTTTCATTATAATTCTCCTTATATAAAATCATATAATATATTAAATATTTTTTAATAATAATTTACCATCTATCTTATTATTATAAACGCCTGGTAATAGTTCTGTGAAACATAGTCCTACTTCTTTATTATCTTTATTGTAAATATAACATAACTGTTCAAAATATGCTAAGTTAAGTTGACCATCTATTATAGGTATTATTTTATAAGTTTCATCTTTAATATTTGGTATTTTTAATTCCCAACCAGAAGAAAATTTATATCCGTTTTTTCCTTTAAATTTAATTGGTTGCATACTATAATTATTTAAACGTTCGCTAGTTAAATTACTTTTTATATATGTGCCATCACAATAATTTTGCTGAGGAAAATTAAATAACATTATTTCTTCATTATCATAAAATCTTAGAGAAAACCATTCCCAGTGGGTATGAATATTCATAAAATTAAAAGTACCGCCTTGTTTATCAAACCATGTAGAACCTTTTACTTCTATATTTTGGTTATTTATGTTAATTATCCCTGTTGTTGGCATATTAGGATAAGAGTAATAAAATGTTGTCTCTTTATCATTTTTTATACCCATATATAATTTTCCTTTATTACAGTGCCAATAAGCACCTTTTCCATACTGGATATTTAATTTATAAGAGAAGTTATTGCCATTACATTCTATTATCATACCACTTTTATTTTTTAAAACACTAGCATCATTACAGGTAGCCTTATTTTTATCTATTTTAATATTTTTATTTAATAAAGTAAATTTTTGATTATAATAATGTTTTTTGGTTTGAAAATCTGTTATAGCAGTCATTAAAATATATGGCTTTAAGAAAGGTAATAATCGCATTCTTAGAAAAGTATATTGGCAGGAATATAAATTATTATCTTTATCTTTTAATATAGAGGTTGCATACCACCATTCACTACATTTTTTATGTAATAGCCATTCTGTATCAAAATCTTTTAAATTATTTACATCATATTTTATTTGTTTCATAATTAACACTATCCTTTAATATATTATATCATTAAAATAAATTATAATCTATATCTTTAAAACTAATTATCTTTATCTATTAGTGTCTAATTTTTTTATATTACTTGATAAAGGAACTAGGGTGATATGAGGTTATACCTAGTTCTTCTGCTTTTCTTAAGGCATCTAATCTATCGTCTACATAGGCAATATTATTTAATTTTAAATTATATCTTTTACTATATTCTAGTATAACATCTGGTTTTAACATTGTTGAGCTTATAAATATAATATTTTCTTTTTTGATATTGGGGTAATATTTTTCTAACCATATATATTTTTGTTTGGCTTCATTATTACATAAGACGGTTCCTAATATAAATATTTTATTACTATCTAATTGTTCGATAATTTTTTGCATAGTTTTAAGTGGTCTTGCGGTTAAAAATAAATCACTGAATAATAAATCATTTAATGTTTGACATCCTAATTCTGGACACTTTCCATTATATATACAGTCTCTATATCTGTATTCAGATAGTGTTCCATCTATATCAAAGAAAATATATTTATTTTTTAATTTATCTATCATAATTAATCTTCCTCTTTCTATAATTGGTTCTTTCTTCTTTAAGGTATTGGTTTAAGTAATCAATCCACTCTATAGCATCTTCTTCCCTAAATAACTGATACAAAAAATCAATTACTATTTTTTCTCTAATTTCTGCTTCTATCTTACCACTTTCTGTTAGCATCATTCTTCTTAATTTTAATATTTTTTCAAACATATGACAAACGCTACTATTAGCACATATACTTCCTGTTTCTGTTTTCATAAGTTCATCAGTTGGAAAATTATTTTTATCAAAAAATGGTTTATTATGGTTCATACAGTAAGCATATTCTCTTAAAATACCATTAGCACCTAATGCATCACACATATCAGCATCAGATACAACCATACCTTCTATCGTATTTGGAACAAGCCCTTTTAAACGTTTACTATAACCAATACACCTAAGGGCAAAACACACCTCTTGTTGAATATCAAAATTAATACCGCAATGATCCATTATTGCTCTAGCATTTGTTAAATTATTGGCACTATCTATTCCAAATAATTTATAATCATCTACATCATGAAGTAACGCTATTAAAGAAACTATATCTTTATTTGCTTTTTCTTTCTTACAAAATTTTAAAGATAAATCTAATACTCTATTTATATGATCCGTTCCATGACCACTTTGATCTTTATCTAATAACAAAGAAACTTGACTCTTAACTGCCTCTATCATAACTTATTCTCCAAACTATTTAAATCGATCTCTTTTCCTTCTTCACAATGTTTATAAAAATCAATCATCGAAATATAATATTCAGGTTTCTGATATTCATACATTGCTAAATTTTCTAAGGTATAATCACTATTTAATGATGTTTCTATAAATTTCTTTTTAACATCAATAAGTAATTCATTTAAAGTATTATATTCATGAATTCCTCTATAAATTTCCCATGAATGTTCAAACCAGTAATATTTATTATTTTTCTGAAAAGTTAAAAAAGTATGATTTGGATAATTATTATCGTCATAATAAATAATAAAGTAAGTTTTGATATCATATCCTTTAAAATAGTATCTTTCCAGTTCTACTTGATCAAAGCAAACGCCTAATTTATTTTTTAATACATTTTTTGGACTTTGTAATTTATAATGATAAGGAAAAGAAGTATAATTGGCGATATGTTTCTGATTATCTTCGTCCATCCATCCATACTTGATATCACGCATAAGTTCCATAATATCAAATTCTGTATAATAGTTCCAAATACCAAGTTGTCCTTTTGATTGTATAGGTTCTTCTAATACTTCAATATTATCTAATATCCAGGCATATCTTCCTTCTTTATATTCACCACATATATATTCTTGATAATTATTTTTCTTTATATCTTCTATATATTTATCTGTCATATAAATACAATCTATTAATTTACATTTACAAATAATATATCCAGGTTTTTGTTCTAAGTTTTTAATCATATTTTTAAATTCATTACTTTTATTACTTAAATTACTTTTAGTTTTACTTGCATGAATATATAATTCTCCTCTATAGTTAGTTTTCCAACTTCTGGTTTCAATTAATTTCTTTTTTTCTTTTATTAAAGTTGCATATGGTTCTTTTAAGCTTAATATTTTCATATGACTAATCACATCTTTTCCACATCATTTTGTTATCAATAAACTCATATATTAATTTACCATTATCATATAGATAAGATAGATAAGATTTAATTGTACTACCTATTAATACGTATTGATTAATATTCATATTTATTTTATATTTATCAAATATGCTTTTTAATATTTCTTCAAAGGATATATAATTATTACATATATCATATATAACATTTATTATTTCTTCTATTTTATTTCTATTAATATTTATTAAATTAGATATATCCTTAGTAGCGGTATTATGAGATGGGATATATATATTACCTTTTAAAGTACTTAAATAATCTAGAGAATTAAGGTATTCTTCTACGTTATAGATATAGAATATATGATATTTATTAATAGTATCCTCACTAAATAGAGCATCTCCTATAAAATATACGTTATCACTGGTTTTAATTCCTATCATATCAAAGAAATGTCCTTTTAAAGAAAAGTATTCTAAGCCTTCTGGTAAATTATCTTCAATAGAAGTAACTATAGATTTGTTTGCATATAAGAATTTATTTTTTATATCTTTAAAGGGGTAGCCTCCATATAAGAAAGATGGTTCTAAAATTGGATTCTCTGTAAAAGATTTTTCTATGTTATAGGCTAGTACTTTACAATTAGTTCTATCTTGTATTACTTTATTTCCTCCTATATGATCGGCATTAGAATGAGTATTTATTATTCCTAAAACATGCCAATTATTTTCGTTAATTATCTTTAATATTTTCTTACCTGCTTCTTTATCATTACCAGTATCTATTAGATAAATGTTATTATCATCTATTTTATATACTCCTATATTAGTATTATTCTTTATATAATAAGTATTACTTCCTACTTGTATTAATTCCATATAATCACCTAATTATATTGTATCATAAATTTATACTAATTTAATATCTATTATATTATCTATACATATTTTTTTATTATCTTCTAATATTATTTCTCTATATATAGTATCTATCTTTTTAATATTATTGGTTATAGTTATATACTTACCTTTATTAGTATTATTACTTGGTATGAAATATTTAATTGTTACTAATGGTTTTAAGTTAATGATTTTATTTATTTCATTAATTTTATTATCTAATAGGGATAGATAGTCTTCAGATAGAGATATTTTATTATCAAGTATTATTCCTGCATTATTAATCATTTTATCATAACCAACTAAAGCAGAAAAAGGAGCAA
>CASEAD010000116.1 GCA_949285775.1 uncultured bacterium | reverse complement strand
TAACCTGGTTTGATAATCCAAAGCTGAATACGGCTCATCAAGAAGTAATATATCCGGCTTAGTAGCAAGAGTTCTAATTAAAGCAACCCTCTGCCTCATTCCACCACTTAAACTACTAGGATAACTATTTATAAATTCTCCCAAACCATAATTATTAAGTAAATCAATTACATACTTCTTGTTTTCTTCAGTAAGCTCCTTCTGTATCTTTAAACCAAGTAAACAATTATCTAATATAGTAAGCCAGTCAAATAAACAGTCAGTCTGAAACATATAACCAATTCTTTTATCTCCATCCGGATACATTATCTCACCATTATTTTTACTATCCAATCCTCCTATAATATTAAGCAAAGTAGATTTCCCACAACCAGAAGGACCAACAATAGCAATAATCTCATCATCTTTCAAACTAATACTTACATCATCAATCGCCATAATTTCCTTTTTAGGAGTATAGTAAATTTTAGATAGATTGCTCAACTGTAAAATATCCTTACTCATAATCGCTAAAATATTTAGTATATATTAAATCTTCAAACGGAACATATCCATCTAATTCACCTGCAGCAATTACTATTTCCTGAATATGATCCCACTCACTTTCATTAATAGTAATATTATCTCTCCAAGCATCTCCATCTTTATATCTTTGAACTATTGTAATTAAATCGTTAAGTGCTGTATCAGGAAAGAAATCAATAATAGAATTAGCAATAACCTCTGCATCATTTTCAGAAACAAACTTTAACCCCTTATCAATAGCGTTAGAAAACGCCACTATAACATCAGGATTATCCTCAATATAACTACGTCTAGCATTATATGCCGTATAAGGAACTTCTCCTCCTAATTCACCCAAATACGCTACAATATAGCCAAGACCTTGCCTTTCTATCTCCGTAGCATTAGGTTCAAACAAACTAACATAATCACCAGTACCACCAATAAAAGCTCCACCCATAGCAGCAAACGCTATAGAAGTATCAATAGTCAAATCATTATTAGGATCAATACCATTTTCTTTTAAAGTCCACTCTAATGTCATTTCCGGCATTCCACCCCAACGGATACAAAACTTATAACATAAAAAAATATATCTGTTAAGCAAAAAAATATTAGGGAAATGAATAATCCCAATTTAAGTACTATGTTTTATAATTATTATAGAGTTCTTATAGATAACTATGATAGAAGTATGAGAAAAATAGTCATATATAGTACTGAGAAATATTTCGAATGTAATTAAGAAATTGCTATATTAGGTGAGGTACCGATTTAAATGGATATTATTTAGAAACTATTAAGCAGGGACTCTATAACGAAGATACAAAATATTACTATACTATAGATGACAATTCAAATATTTTAAAAGACGATAAAAAGTTTATCGTTAATGAAGAAAGGGTACCGTTTTAAGTCAAAAAGTATTTTATATTTAATATAGTCATAGATTTAATTAGGTGGTTATTTATGAAAATCGTAAATGTTTTCAAAGAGGATGGCAAGACACTTCAACAAATAATAGAACAATTTTTAATAGACTATTGTTTAGAGATTGGATCTTTAAAAAAGTGATATTATAATATATTTGTTAATGTGTCCTACTGAGAAAGGAGATAGTAATGAAAGGTAAGACATATAATACTGCTTTATATATTAGGTTATCAAGGGAAGATGGAGATAATCTTGAAAGTGAAAGCATAAAAAATCAAAGGGACTTATTACAAATGTTTTTAAAACAAACAAAAGAAAACTTAGTCTATATTGATGAATATGTCGATGATGGCTATACTGGTTCTAATTTTGACAGACCTTCTTGGAAAAGACTATTGATAGATATAGATAATGCAAAAATAAATACTATTATCACAAAAGACTTGTCTCGTATGGGTAGAGATTATATCTCTATGGGGGAATATATTGAGAGATTATTTCCTGAACGAGGTATAAGATATATTGCTTTAAATGATGATATAGATACATTATATGAAACACCAGGATTAGACTTTCTGCAATTCAAATTAGTATTTAATGATTATTATTTAAAAGACACATCAAAAAAAATAAGAAAAGTAATAAAAGCAAAAAAAGAAAGTGGACAATTCTTAGGGTGGAAAGCACCTTATGGTTATAAAAAAGCCCCTAATGACAAACATAAGATAATTATTGACGAAGAAGTTAGACCTATTATTGTTAAAATGTTTAATTTAGCTTTAGAGGGCAAAAGCCCAAGACAAATAGCAAATGTTTTTTCAGATAAGCTTATTCCCACACCAAGCATTTACGCAAATCTTAACAGAGGTATGAAATCTACAGCTTATGAATTATGGTGTCCTAGGACGATTGAAGAAATGCTTACAAATGAAACATACATTGGAAATCTTACCCAAGGTAGAAGAAAAAAATTAAACTATAAATCAAAAAAGGAAATTAGAACACCTAAAGAAGAATGGATAATCTCTGAAAATACCCACGAAGGGATTATTGATAAAGAAACCTTTGACACAGTTCAAAGACTACTTAAAAAGAATAAAAATAAACCTACAAGGAAGAATATTCAATTACTTTCTGGTTTTATAATATGTAAAGAATGTGGACATAGGATAGGTATAAATAAAAGTAGCGATGGCAAAAGAAAATATTGTTATTGTTCTTATTATATATCACATTCCAAATATGGTCTTTGTACCCCTCATAGCCTAAACTATAATAAGCTAGAAAATGCAGTATTAGAGGAAATAAGAAGTCTGTTTCAAAATTATGTAGATAGTACAGAATTTGAAGATAAAGTAAACGCTGCTAAAAGACAAAATGATACTAGAATTAAAAAACAAAAGGAAGTGGGCATATTAGATAGAAAGATTAAACGTAATCTATCATACATTGACAAGATATATGAAGATAAGTTAAATGATAATATTGACATGGAAATGTATAATCGTTTAACTATCAAATATAAAGAAGAAATAAACATTTGGAAAAAAGAGAAAGAAGAATTAGAGAATGAACTTAGTAATATTAATGAGAAAGAAATAGTCAAAGAAAGTGAAGAAACATTAAAAAAAATAAAAGAATATTTATCTTTAGAAAAACCTAATAGAAAAATACTCGTCAATTTAATTGATAAAATACTTATTAGTGAAGATAAGACGGTTGAAATATATTATAATTTCAAGCTATATTAATGAAAAAACAAAGGAAATATGGTATAATAAATATATATTACATTAGGAAGAAGGTGCGGTTATGAAATGTATTTTGATGAATAAAAATACCGAAGTGTTAGTAGCAGAGTATAATGCCGTTTCTAAATTCTTTGATAGAATTATAGAGGTAAAAAATATTGACTATGCTCCATATATCTTAAAAAGTTTTTATATGGAAGATGATTTTAATAATAATTCATTTAGAACTAATTTAAGTGAATGGTTTAAAGGTAGAGGTATTCCATCATGGAGAGATAAATTAGATTTGTTACTATATAGATTAAAAATAGATACACCAACAGAGCTTTTAGACAAGGCATTTGGCTTATCCTTATCTGATCAATATTGGATTAAGCCGTATGAAAGTGATATAAAATATGATGATATTAACTTTTTTGACCATGACTTTGATTATTCAGAATTTTTAGAAGCCTCACTTTCACTAAATAGTAAAACTATAAAAAAAGAAGAATCATTAAAGACTCCTAATAATACTACTGATGGAATGCTTAAAAAAGCTTGGATTATTGAAAATGGCACTAGATACTTATTAAAAGGTGGCTATAAAAATGAAATATTACAACCATTTAATGAAGCATTAGCCACTGAAATTTGCAAACGTTTAGGTTTTGAACACGTTCCCTATACGTTAGATACCTATAAAGATATGGTGGTATCAAAATGTCCTTGTTTTATAAATAAAGATACGGAACTTATTACTTGCTATCAAATAAGAAACGACATGAAAAGATATAACACAGAAGAAGATTTTGAAGAATATATAAAGAAACTAGAAAATGAAGGAATTGAAAATGCTAGAGAAAAAGTAGAAAATATGTATATCTTAGATTTTCTCATAATGAATGAAGATAGACATTTAAATAATTTTGGAATTATAAGAGATGTTAATACATTAAAATGGGTGAGTGTTGCACCTATATTTGATAATGGTATGGCATTAAATATTCCATATTATGATGAAGATGAAGTAATTATTTCAGGACATGGAAGACTTTTCTATGAGGTAAAACCATTTGATGAAATTATCAAAGTAGTAAAAGATATTACAAGAATAGATATATCTAAATTAGATGGTGTTGTAGAATGGTTTGATGAACTACTTCATGAGTATCAACATATTACCCACATTTCTGATAAAAGAATTCACAGATTATGTATATTATTAAATAGACAAATAAATAAATTAAAGAAGATAATTGAAGAAACCAAATAGTGGTTTTCTTTTAATATCAAGATAAATTTTATTATAAGTTTACCAGCCGAAGACCTTTTCTACCACCAATTATATATTTACCTCTTAAGTCATCTAGAGTAAAATCTTCAATCTCTTCTCTTGCTACTAAAAATGAACCATCCCTCTTAGTAAGCCCAGCAAACGTCATTGGGTAATCTTCTTCCCCAGAGTTGTAAACATATGTTGTTGCCGAAAATAAGAAAAATACTTGTATTTTTAATCATAAACTTATCAAAAAAAATAAAATTATGTTATACTTTATATAAATATAAATAAGTGAGGTAATACCATGTCTAAAATAAATATAATAATCAAAATTATACTTATACTACTAATACCCCTAGTAATATTATTTATCTATCCCAATACTACCAAAGATAATACTAAAGAAATTAACGCCCTAGAACAAACAATTAACAATATTTTGTCTTATAATATAGATACTAATATAGATAAAAACTTCTTAGAATGGATAAATAATAATTATCCCAATACACTACCCAACATAGAACAATCTCTAAATAATAACGAATATAATTTAAATATTTGGCACCAACAAACTAATAATTCACTATTAGTATTACTAGATAAATACAATAACATAAGTAACAATAGAATTAAAGAAATATCTAATACAAATACAATCACTATAAGCTTTGTAGGTGATGTATCACTAGCGGATAATTGGTATATAATGCCCAAATATGATGAAAGAAATAAAAAAGTATTAGGAATCTTATCCCAAGATATAATAACTATTATGAATGAATCAGATATAATGGTTGCTAATAACGAATTTACTATTAGTAATAGAGGAGAACCATTACCAAATAAACTATACACCTTTAGAGCAAGCCCAGAAAGACTAAATATTTATAAAGAAATGGGCGTTGATTTAGTAACCCTTGCTAATAACCATATATATGATTATGGAGAAATAGCCTTTAATGACTCATTAGATTCACTAGAACAATACAATATACCATATATAGGAGCAGGAAGAAATATTGAAGAAGCCAAAGAACCATATTATTTTATTGCTAACGGGTATAAAATAGCCTTTGTAAACGCTACTAGAGCTGAAAAATATATATTAACCCCTGAAGCAACCGCTACCACCGGAGGTGTATTAAGATGCTATGACCCAACAGAATTCATTAATTTAATCAAAGCCACTAAAGAAAAAAGTGATTTTGTAATTGCCCTAGTTCATTGGGGAAAAGAAGATTCTACCGAATTAGAACAAGTCCAAATAGATACTTCTAAACAATATATAGATGCTGGAGCAGATATCATTATTGGTACTCACGCCCATACCCTACAAGGATTTGATTTCTATAATAATAAAGCTATTATCTATAATCTAGGAGACTTTATCTTTAATAATGAAACCAAAGATACAGGAATATTTCAATTACAAATTGATAATAACGGTAACTTCAAATATTATTTCAAACCATGTAAAGAAGAAAATGAATATACTTATCTCTTATACAATGATGAATCAACTAGAGTATTAAATAAATTACAAGAACTATCCCCTAATGTAACTATAAATAGTGATGGAGAATTTTATGAAAAACAATAACTTAATAAGCGACAACAAAAACAAGTCGCTTTTTTCTTCCTTTAAAGTTACTTTAAAGTTAAAGTTGACAAATACTTAGTTTTATATTACAATAATTGACATTTCTGGGGGCGATAACATGAAAGGGAAATTACTTGATATTTTAACAACCAATATCAAACTAAAACTAAATATAATCTTAATATTAGGAACATTATCAATATTAACATTCTTATATTACGATGGAGATAACTATATATCTAATATTCTAGAAGAACAAACACCTAATATTATAGTTCTAAATATAGATGATCCCTTCGAAGAAGATATCACTACAGAAGAAACATCCAAAGTAGAAACAATATCCTATCAACCCCAAAACAAAGTAGCAGACCTATCATCTTGGTACTGGCCCACAAGCACTAATTATTTAATAACAACCTATTATAGTACCTACCATAAAGCAATAGATATCTACAGCTATGAAGGATATAATTCCAATATTTATGCTGCTAATAACGGGGAAGTAGTAGAAGTAAAATCAGGATGTACTATAGGAGATCTATCTTGTAATGGTAAAGCAGGTAATTATATAGTAATAAACCATAATAACAATAATTATTACACCGTATATATGCATTTAAATCAAATAAATGTAAAAGTAGGAGATATAGTATCTTCTGGGACAGTAATAGGAACCATGGGTAATACCGGAAATGTAATTCCCGTACCAACAAGTTCTAACCCATATAATGGAACTCACCTTCATTTTTGTCTATACATAGGTAGACCATTTCAAGGAGGCTACGCTATCAACCCCCTAAGTATATATTAATTTAATAACTTATCTAACAAATAAGTATTTTTTTTATTTAAAAGAATAAAAAATAATAGGTGATATAATGGATATAAAAGAAGCCCTATCCAAAGGAGAAAACATCTATAACCTAAATATAAAAGTAACTTACTATGCTAGAGTATCTACAGATAACGAAACCCAAACAACTTCCATAACAAATCAAGTAGACTACTTTATAAATTTAATTAAAAATAACCCTAACTGGACTCTCGTAAATGGATATATCGATGAAGGAATAAGTGGCAAAAGTACAATTAAAAGAGAAAACTTCCTCAAAATGATAAACGATGGTCTAAACAAGAAATTTGATCTTATCTTAACCAAAAGCGTATCCCGTTTCGCTAGAAATACTATTGATAGTATCAAATACACAAATGATTTATTATACAAAGGAGTAGGCGTGTATTTTATAAATGATAATATAAATACTTTCTTTAGTGATAGCGAATTTAGATTAACTTTAATGGCTTCTATCGCCCAAGATGAATTAAGAAAACTATCCGAAAGTGTAAAATTTGGCCTTAATCAATCAATAAAACATGGTATAGTACTAGGAAATAATAATATCTTAGGCTATACTAAAAATAAAGGAAAACTAGCAATAAATAAAAAAGAAGCCCAAATCGTAAAAGAAATATTTAACTTATTTATAACTAATAATTATACCTATATATCCATAGCCAGATTAATAAATAAAAAATATAACAAAACCTTTGACAGCACCTCAATTAAAAGAATACTAACTAATTATAAATATAAAGGTTTCTATTGCGGAAAAAAAACCCAAACCATAGATTATAAAAGTAACAAAAGAAAAAATATTCCCAAAGACAAATGGATTATTTATAAAGATACTACCAAAATAAAACCCATAGTATCAGAAGAAATATGGAATAAAGCTAACCTCATAATAGAAAACAGATCAAATAAAAATATCTATAAAGATAGAATCATCTGTAGTATTCATAACAAACCTTACATAAATAAAAAGAAAAAATATAAAAACAAATCTTACAGTTACTGGGTTTGCAGCACCATAAAAACAGGACAAAAATGCCCCAATCCTACCATTAATTAAAAATACATCCCTAAAATCTTAAAAAAGAATAAAAAATTATCCATGACAGTAGAAAAATTAAATAATAAAATAAATTACATAATAAAATAATATATAACAATATTCTACATAATATATTACTCAATAATTAACAAAGTTAACTAACCAATAGTTTCCTAAATCTCTCGAAATATGTTATAATGTATACATAATACGGAGGTAATAAATATATGAAAAAAATTAATGAAACAAATGCATATACAATGTATAAAAATAAACTAGATACTAATGAAGAATATATAATAGCAGTATCAAATTCAATTACAAGTAGTGTTGAAATAAATGTCCTATTAGATGAAAACTTTGCTATTATAGAACCAAACAAATGCTATATCTCAATGTCTAATATAGATATTAATAAAATTAAAGATATTATAATGAAAACATGGAAAGATCTTCAAAAAGAATTAGAAATTAAGAACTTTGCCCCACAAATAAAATTTATTGTCAACAACGAAGAAGAAGAAAATAAAGCTAACAAAATTAAGGACACAAGTGGCTTAAGAATAGAAGTTGAAAAATCTTCAAAATACATAGCCAAAGAACAACAACAAAACAAATTAAGCAATTACTTTAAAGCTCATACTATAACTAAAGTAGATAACGGCATACTAAAGTCTTATATAGAAAGACCAGGAGATAGTAATAACATTAGTTATATGCTAGAAGGTATAACTGTAGAAGATATGACAAGAAAATTACAAGAAATAACAAAAGATCCTATTAATAGAAAGAACTATCAAACATTAAATGAAGAAGAATTATCTAAATTAGTATTAGATTCTCTTGCTAACGAAGAAAACAGAAAAAAATACTTATTAGAAAGCCCAAGAGAACAAATCGCAACTAATAGAGTAGGAACAGTAACAGGAACAGTTGCTTACCATAACGAAGGACAAGCCAACAAAGAAATAGGTGTAGTAGTAAATAGCCCTAGCCAAACAGTCACTCATAATGCCGTAGAAGAAGATAGCAATAAAGTCCAAGTAGTAGAACCAAAAGTACAAGAAACACAAGCAGAAATAAATAACCAACGTACTATCCAGGAAAGTAACCAAAAATATAGTTTCAGTCACCAAAGTAATGCAGACTACGAAGAAACTTATCAAAATGTAGGAGAACAAAGAAAAAAAACAAATAAAACTGGAGTTTACACTAAAACAAAAACATTAGCTCCTCATAAAAGCTCATCTGGTTTAGTAACCCTACCTATAATAATATTTATCCTATCAGGACTCTTACTAATTGCTTCTGCAGTCATATACTTTATATCAAGATAATACGGTTCTTCGAAATTGAGGGGACCTAGGTAGAATATTTTGGAATACTATACTTTGTTTGGTATTCCCTTTTTTCTTTTCTAAATATAT
>CASEAD010000115.1 GCA_949285775.1 uncultured bacterium | reverse complement strand
ATATGTTGCAAAGCCTGTCCCAAATGGGAAATAATCTTTTGCTATTTCAATAGATGTATTTAATAGCTCACTTCTTGCAGAGCCTTCTATTTCTAAAAAGTAATATGCTATTTGATTATAGGCAACTGCAATAATTAAACAGCCAATTATTGCTAATTTTATAATAGATAGTTTTTTGTTTGACAATTTAATATATAATAAAACAATTATTATTGCAACAGTTGCCCCAATTGCTTTGAATCTCATTGTTGATAAAATTAATAAAAATAAAATTAACGAATATTTAGTTACATTTTTTTTAGATAGTAGTATTAAGAAAGATAGCAAAAATATGCATATTGCCACAAGATAAGTTGGATGTCCATAAAATAATTGGTTAGATTTTATTCCATATCTTATTTCTCCTGGGAAAATATCTAGTAAATAATTTCCAATAGTTAGTAGTAAGAAAATTATTATTATAACTTTTATATGTTTTAATATCTTGGTACTATATTTTTCTATAAAATCATAATTCCATAATTTTTTACTCAGAAAATAAACAAGGAAGAACTTTAAAACTAATAATAAATCGGATAGTGCAACACCAATGGGTTGATAATTATATTTAAAGTTAGAATATAATCCAGTTATTACTAATAGTATTAAACAAACTATAATTATAAAACTATCTTTGTTTACTATATATTTTTTATCTCTTTTTTTAATCATATCTATTATAATAATTGGGAAAATTAATAAGGCTAATATCTCATCAAAATACCTTATTGGTGTTATATAATTTTGTAAAAAGTTTTGAAATACTAATATATATATGCATACAATAAAGAACGAATATTTTAAATTTATTCTCATCTTACTCACCCTTATATAATTTTAAAGTTTCTTTTACTACATTATCCCAATTATATTTATCTAAAATATATTCTTGAGAATGTTTTTTATATTCTTCTACGATATTTTTGTTATCACATAAATATTGTAATTTTTCTTTTAAATCTTTGATGTTACTTTTTTCAAAAGTAACACCCTTATCTTTTATTACTTCGCTACACTCTTCTATATCTGAAGTTAAACAGCAGTTACCATAACTCATTGCTTCCAATAAACTTAAAGGCATTCCTTCTAAATCACTAGGTAAACAATATATATAAGCATTGCTATATAATTCTTCTAATTCTTTACCTTGAATAAATCCTGTAAAGATAATATTTTTATTATTTTTACATTTTGATTTTAATTCATTATAGTACTCATTAGTATCGCTGGAGCCTCCAGCGATAACTAGCTTTTTATTAGTATTTAATTTCTTATAAGCTTTAATTAAGTAATCTATTCCTTTTTCGGGAACTATTCTTCCTAGGAATAATATATAACTATCTTTGCTAAGATTATATTTTTTCTTTATAATATCAGTTTTTATTATTTTAGGTTTGTTAACACCATTAGGTATAAAAACTGTATCTCTATTATAAGTATCTTTAAAATATTTTTTAACATTTTTACTTAATACTATTATTTCATCAGCATATTTTACGGCCATCTTTTCGCCAAATTTAATATACTTGGTAGCAAAGCCACCCCATTTTGCTCTTTGCCAATCTAAACCATGAATAGTTGCAATGATTCTTTTTTTACTAAACCATTTTATAATCCACATCATAGCACAAGGGCCTTCTGCATGATAATGTACTATATCATAATTAGAAAATAATGCTTTAATAGAGGCAAAGAAAGATGATGTCATAGCCGCTAATCCTTTAATATCTATGGTTAATACTTTTACAAGTTTAACTCCTTTATATTCTTTTAAATTAGCATTGTTATATTCTTTACCAGATATATGTTTACCACCACGATTATAACAAGTAACTAAATGTCCTTGTTCTACCATTCTGGTAGACAATTCTTCTACTACTACCTCTACTCCACCCTCTCTAGAGGGTATTCTTTTATGTCCTAACATTGCTATTTTCATAATTTATCACCAATACTTTTATTTTCAGAAATTGTATCTTTATAAATATTAATTATTTTATTACAATATTCCTCTAAGGAAATCATGCTTTTTCTTTTATTAAGGCAATTTTTAGACATTTTTTTTATTAAGGTATTATTATTATATAAGCTTTCAATTGCTTTTCTTAATTTTTCTTTAGATATATTATTAACTAGGATCCCTGTTTCTTTGTCTTCAACAAGTTCTTTCATTCCACCGTTTTTTGCTGTTATGACTGGTGTTCCTAAAGATTCTGATTCTAATATTGACAATGGACAGTTTTCATACCAAATAGAAGGATATACTGAAAATTTAGCCTTTGCTATTAATGATTCTAAATCTTTCCCAGTTTTAAATCCAACATATTCTACATTTTCTATATCAGTACACATATAATCTAATGGACCAGTCCCAGCAATTTTAAATTTTATATTAGGTAATTCTCTGCAACAATCTAAAAATATTTTTAATCCTTTTTCTTCAGATAATCTTCCAAAAAACAGTACCTAGTTTTCTT
>CASEAD010000114.1 GCA_949285775.1 uncultured bacterium | reverse complement strand
TATTTTCAAATTCTTCCTGAGGAAATTTATCATTATCTAAAATATCAAAAACTCTTTCACTAGACAAATTGAAATCCTTCACACTCTCTAAAAAACTACTTATAAAATTAATTAAACTAGTTACTCTTCCAGAATAATTATAAATTATTAATGCCGTAGCCGTTGCCATAGAATCATTTATTATAAGCACCACTAATAATACAACTAAAATAAAATCACTAAAATCATACATACTACCATTTAATAAAGTATATTTTCTATTAACATCTTGCATATCATACCTAGCTTCATTTAATACATTAATTCTAAGCTTTAACTCCCTAATAAAACTATCCTCACTATTAAGCATCTTAATATCTCTAACACCCCTAATAAGCTCACTAGTAAACCCCGATACATTCTCTTGCTTTTTTCTATATATTATATCTTTATCATTTCTTATCTTTACCCTTCTATTCTCTAAAATATATAAAATAACCATACTTATTGTTAAATATAAGAAAATAACTTTATTCAAAATAAATACCGCTACAAAAATTCCTATATCTGAAATAATATTTGTTAAATTCATATTTAAAACATTAAATATATCTGCAATCCTAGAAGTATCTGTACCTAACCTTTGCAGAAAAACCCCCGTACCATTATCATCTAAAGTTTTATTACTTAACTTTAAAATAACTTCCCCTAAATTAACTTGAATCCTTTTTAAAGTCTCTCTATAAATAACATTATTATAATATCTAATCTTATAAAACACCATATTCCTAATTAATTCAATAACAAGATAAATAATAGCCATATAAAGAAGTTGAACTAAATCATTACTAGTAAGCCCAATAATCATATTAGCACCCACAATAGGCACAATTACACTTATTATAACCTCAAAAATATTTCCAATAACATATTTAATCAAATTCCCCTTTTGCCCCTTAGCATATCTCCAAGCAAACTTTAAATTACTAAAAAAATCCTTCATACCACCACTTCTTCCAACACAAACAATTTTATATATAAATATCAAACATCATTATTGTACCATAAAACATTCTTAATTTATAGTAATCTTTATTAAATTATTTATTTCTAAATATCTATCTAAAATTCATTACCAAATCAATTAATATTTCTTTTCCCTTTGGATTACAAAAAAAATGCCATAAAATTAATGACATCAATAATAAAATTATTTTCTTTTAAAGACATAAAACTTCTGAACAATAAAACTTAATATAAATAATATTATTTCTACTATTATCTTAGATACATACTTATTTAATAATAAATTATCTACAAATATATTTAATAATACACTATTAAATAATAATATAACTAAAGCAAGCAAATAATACTTTATAAAAGAATACTTATTATTATTTTTAAATACCACTCTCTTATTCATATTATAATTTATAAAAGAACTAACCAACCTAGATAATATATTTGAAAATAATAAATTATTACTAATTATATTAAATATAACAAATAAAATATAATCAATTATAAAACTAATAAAAGATACACAAGAAAATCTAAATATTTGCCTATATACTTTATAAGAATCTCTAATAGTCTTAAAATGAGATTTACTATTATTATCATAATATATCGTCTCTATTTCTATTTCCTTAATCTTAATATTATTCCTAGCACACATTAACAGCATATTTATCTCATATTCAAATCTTTCTCCCTCAATATTTAACATAAAATCCATTAATCTATCTGTAAACCCTCTTAACCCCGTTTGCGTATCATATATATCTATACCAGTAACTAAATTAAAAACTGATCTAGTAATACTATTTCCTATCTTACTCCTAATTGGTGTTTTATCAGATCTTATTCTCATACCTATAACTAAATCATCTTTATTATTAATTAAATATTCATATAACTTATTTGCATCTCTTACTTTATGTTGCCCATCACAATCTAATGTTATAACCGAATATTTATCATAATTATCTTTAATATAAGAAAAAGCAGTTTTCAAAGCTCTCCCTTTACCCATATTTATCTTATGTCTTAATACCGTAGCGTACTCTATAGCAGATTCAAATATATTATCATACTTATTACCACTTCCATCATTTACTACTATTATTATATATTTATTAGCACGCAATTCTTTTAATAAAGAAATCATCCTACTATCAGGTTCATATGCAGGTATTACCGCTATCTTATCCATAAGTCAATCCTCCTATAATAAGCTCTATACTTAAATTATATCAATAATTATTATAATTTAAAACAATTAATAAGAAAAAATACAAATTAATATATAACTTGTATTTAATTACAAAGATAAATTCTTTCTCATAAACTCAATAGGACTTATTTTTCTTACTCTATATATTATAAATAATATCACTAATACTATTACTATTAATAGTATTACATAT
>CASEAD010000113.1 GCA_949285775.1 uncultured bacterium | reverse complement strand
TAGGTATGAGGGGGTTAAGTAAAATATGTGTCAAGTTAGTTAGAGTTTGGGATATAAATTGCTAATTGTTATTATTTATAGTATAATATAATATATATATTATGGATGGAGGAATGTGTATGAAGAAGGTTAAAGGGTTGATAAGTAGGCATAAGGTTTTAGCAATTATATGTTTAATAACGATAGTAATTATTGCTATATTGTCTTATGTTTTTTTATCTGTTTTGATTAATGGGAATAATAAGTATGGTAATAGGTTAGATGGTATAGAGGAAATAGAGATTAGTGATGAGAGAATTAGTGGGTTAGAAGAGGAATTAGAAGGTAGGGATGAGGTTAGTAGTGCTAGTGTTAGGATACAAGGTAAGATAATATATATTAATATTGTGTTTAATAATGATGTTAGTTTAGATACTGCTAAGGATATTGCTAATGGTACTTTAGATAGTTTTGAGGATGATGAAGAGTCTTTTTATGATTTTGGTTTTTATTTAACACAGGTTGGAAGTGAAGATGAAGAGGGGGATTATTTTGTGGTAACTGGTTCTAAGCATGTTGGTGCTGATGAGATTAGTTATATTAAGAGTTAGGTGTTTGATATGAATAAGAAGAAGATTAAGATATTGACGATTCTTGCTATTTGTATTATTTTGTTAGTGGGAATTGTTATATTTGTTTTAAATTTTACTGCTGATGATAATAGTTATAGTATAATTGAGAAAAAGTGGATTAGTGATAATAAGAATAATGTAATAGATGTTAGTGTTTATAATGATGTTCCGGTATATGGTTATTATGGGGAAGGGGTTATTTTTGACTTTTTAAGTAGTTTTAGTGAAGATAATGATATTAATTTTAATAAGATATCATACCATGTTGATGGGGATGTTACTTATTCTTCTTTATCTTTTAGAGTGCTTGATAATAATGAAGAAGTTAGTGATGAAGATATTTTGATGTATAGGGATAATTATGTTATTTTAAGTATTAATAATGATGATTTAGATGATTTATCTAGTATAGAGAAGATAGGTATTAATAAAGAGGATAAGGAAGATGTTACTTATTATTTGGGTAGTGATATTGAGTATGTAGAGTATGATGATGATAGTGAATTAATAGAGGGGCTTATTAATGAAGAGGTTGATTATGTTATATGTGCTAATATGATGCATATGGATAGTATATTAGAAGAAGATATTAATATTGTTTATAATATGACAGATATTAGTAAAAAGTATGTTCTTAGGGTAGAGGATGATACTTTATATAGTATAATGAGTAAGTATTATAATAATTATTTAGAGAGTGATTTTAATAGTAGTTATAGTAATAATTATTTAGATGTTTTTTTTGATAGTAATGGTAATAGTGATTTAGATAGGAAGAATTATAATAGTAAGATATATAGGTATGGGTATACGGTTAATATGCCTTATGAGAATAATGATGGTTCTGGATTTGTAGGGGTTATTTCTAATTATTTATATGATTTTGAGAATATATTTAATATAGAGATAGAGACTGTTAGATATGATAGAATAGATGATATTAAGAATGCTTTAATTACTAATGATATTGATTTTGCACTTACTAATTTTAATTATGATACGATAAATATGGATAGTGTTATTAGTGATGATATTAATAATATTAGGTATGTAGTTATTAGTAAGGATAATATAGATGCGAATGATATTAAGAGTTTTAGGGAGTATACTCTTGGGGTAGTAGGAAGTAGTTATTTATATGATTATTGTATTTCTAATGGTATAGAGGTAGATACTTTTGATAATACTGATGATTTGCTTAGGAATATTAATGATAGTTCGGTAGTTATAATGGATTATGATACTTATATGTATTATAAGGATAGTAGGTTAGTTGCTGAAAGAATTGTTTATAGTGGTGAATTGGATTATGGGTATAGGTTTATTGTTAATGAAGATAGTGTAGTACTTAGGGATTTAATTAATTATTATGTTGATAGTACTAGTTATAATAGTGTTAGATATGATTATAATACAGATATATCTTTAGATGGTGATTATACTTTAGCTTTAATTGTGGGTTTTATTGGTATTGTTTTATTGGTATTAGGTGTTAGTTTGTTTATTATTAATAAGTTTGGTAGAGATAAGACTATGAGTAAGGAGGATAGGTTAAAATATATAGATCCTATGACTTCTTTAAAGAATAGAAATTATTTGAATCATAATATTGGTAAGTGGGATGAGAATGTTATATTTCCTCAATGTATTATAATGTTAGATTTAAATAATTTAAAAGAGATTAATGATAAAGAGGGTAGAGAAATAGGGGATGAGGTTGTTAAGAGGGCTGCTAGTATTCTTATTAATAATCAAAAGGAGAATTCGGATATATTAAGAAGTAGTGGGGATGAATTTTTGATATATTTGGTTGGTTATGATGAGGATAGTGTTAGGGAATATATTAAGATGTTGAATAAGGAATTTAAGAATATTCCTCATGGTTTGGGGGCTTCTATTGGATATAGTATGATATATGATGAGGTTAAGATAATTGATGACGCAATTAATGAAGCTTTAATTATGATGATGAAGAATAAAGAAAAAAAATAATGGTGAAATATATGAAAGAGATGAAGAAGAGATTACAGAAGTATATTAAGAGGGTTTTAAAGGTTTTGAAGATGCAGGAGATGAGGGTGTTACCAGGAAATGTGGCTTTCTTTTTTGTGCTTGCTTTGATGCCTATTATTACGGTTGTTCTTTCTTTGTTTTCAGATTATTCCTTATCTTTGATTGAACTTATTAGAGAGATTTTTCCTGAAGAGGCTGCTTCTGTTATAGTTAGTGTGGTATCTAGTAGTGATTTTGGTAAGGGGAGTATTACTTTTAATATTATTACTTTCTTTGTAGCGTCTAATGGTACTTATGCAATTATAAGTGCTGCTAATACTTTATATAAGGTTAATAAGAGTGATCCTATTAAAGATAGGGTTAGATCTATTATTTTATTAATAATATTAATTGGGTTGATTGTATTTTTATTAT